>JBIKYZ010000428.1:0-3320 GCA_044354985.1 Pseudanabaena sp.
CAAGGGTAGAAAGGTTATGGATGGTTTCAAAGAAAATCTACCTATTGTTTTTGATGAATATCTTCCTAAATGGAACTATAGAGCCATTCCTCAAAATGCATAAGTTATTTATTTTTCATTCCTTAGTTCTATAAGCTAGAGGTATCTATTCGTTGTGACACCTTTAGCCTCAGATAAGCAATCGCCAGTATATAAGATCGAGGGCGCACAGCATGTTCCCCTAATCGTATGAACCCCACAAGAGGAGCAGAGTAATGCTCTGCTTCTCTTGTGGAACGCTAAAGTGGCGATCATTATAGATTTCGCAATGGAATTTCTTGACCGTAGATAAACTTCTGCTCTAGATTGTTACATATCAACCATAGAGCGATCGCGATCGCCATGGGAATAGAACTTAGCAAAATCACTAGCAAATTTGCAGGGGCAAAAAAGTAGCTAATTAAGGGGCTGATTGTCCATGCGATCGCGGCGACTATTTTACTGATCGTTTTAATCTTGCGAACATTTTGTAGAGCATGACTACAACTCGCACATTTAGAAGTATGGGAATGATAACGATCTAGAAGAACTGTTTTTGCTAAAGGAGCTTTCAATCTTTGATCAGCGAAGAGATCGGCTTCATAACGGGTTACCCATTTCCGCAGTTCAGAGACATAGGTATCTGCTGGAGTCGCTAGATAGAATGCTTTAGCATAATTTCCATCCACCTCTGGTTTGGCAAGTGCTTGCTCAAGATATCGCTCTTGATAATGCAAAAAGATTTGATCGTCTTCAAGAATTCCATTCTGTCCTATATGGGAATACCAACGAGGTGTAATCCCAATAAAAAATCTAGGAATTGACGAATTAAATTGAAAAGGGAATCTTGCAAACATACGGCATTCCCCTTTGCGAGTTGGCGTGGCATAAACCACGGTCATTGTGCGCCCAAACTGTTTTGAGGTTAGATCATGCCACATCAACGAAGGAGCAATGAAAGTTGTATCTTGTGGACCTAATTTTCCGCGTCGAGGACCTTCTTCCCATTTACCTTGAAAGCCTTGCTTATTAGTTTCTAGAACTTCTAAAACCATTGGCGCAGCATTGGCACGGTTACCGACGGATTTATGATGGGTAAAGGGCAAGTGACTTGCATCAAGGACATTTTCCATCAGGGTAAGCGCGTCATAGGGTAAATCGCGAAATGTGCCAAAGAGTGTCCATTTCTCTGTGTCAGTTTCGAGTGGATCGATTATCGGAATTTTGACTTGAGATGCATTTTCTGGGTTTCCTGCGTAAATAAATAACATTCCTTGGCGCTCAGCAGTGGGTAATGATGCTACACAAGCTCGTTTAGAGGTATGAGCATTTCCTCCTTCGGGTTGTTGGGGAATGCGATCGCAGCTTCCATCACCTTTAAAAGCCCATCCGTGATAAGGACATTCTAATAAGCCATCTTCAGCAATTCTTCCTTCCGATAGAGGCACAAGGCGATGGGGACAGCGATCGTCAAAGGCTTTCCATGCATTAGTCTGACGATCCCACCAAATCACTAGGTCACGCTCTAATAAGGTGAATTTCGATGGTTTAGCTTTGTCTAAGTCTTCGATATAAAAGACGGGATACCAAACCTCTTGCCAGTCAAAACGATCAGGATCTAGTCCGCCCGCAGGTAAACTTTGCTCTTGGGAGTCGTTAGGATTAAGATTTTCTCTCAGTAAAGTATTTGCAGTCATGGCAGCCAAAGCGATCGCATTGTAAAGTTATGTATAGTTTAGCCTGTGATCGCCAATGCGTAAAAACCCAAAAGAATGAGATGGCGCGAAGCGCCATCTCATTCTTTTGGGTTTACTACATTTGCCATGCTTTCATTTTTTCAGGGTTCATGAGTCCATATGGATCGACCATGCGCTTGAAGTTTAGTTGCTCATAATCAATAGTCTTCATACCTCCATCTTCGAGAATATAGGTGTGAGGATTGGCGATAAATACACCCTGCGATTCGTGATATTCAATAATCGCATTCAGGCGATCGCTATCGGTAAAACGGACAATCTGAATCGCCGCAGGAATGACGACTCCATTTACTTTAATGAACTCAAGATGCATGATGACTTCATCACCAAAATACTCGTACATCTCCTGCACAAGTTCTAGCTTAGGATCATTCAAAAATAGGCTCTGGAGATAAGTGAGTGATGAATCGGCAGCACGAGCATGTAGGGTCGTGTGATTCCATGTGAACTCAACTAGACTGATACCTTTGCTAGCTTCTTGAGAACTTTTTTCATAGCATATTTCGCCCTGAAATTCTTGGACAAGGCTTTGAAATGGCTCGCGATCGCTCTCAGCGACTAGCACTAAAGCACAATGAGCGCCTGTCGGAATATAGCTTTGCAAAGCGGCAAAATAGTTTGGAATAGGCGCAGCTTGAATGCTAATCATCTTTTTGATAATGCCGTCACTATTGCCGAGGGCTTGCCCAAATCTAGCTGCGGTCATGAAATCGGTGAAGCTAACAATACATTCCATCCATGCATAGGCTGGCGCAAGGGGAACTTCCAGTTCGGTAATAATGCCATTAGTTCCATAGGCATGATTGACCTTTTGGACATCATCACCCCGCAATTCAATGATGCGCGGCTCATCTTCGAGGGTGACTACCCGCACAGCTCTCAAATTACCGCGATCGCGCAATTGCCCATACATAACAGAGCCAATCCCGCCACTTCCACCAGATATAAATCCACCGACCGTAGCAATTCTATAGGTAGATGGAACCATACGTGATTCCCATCCAATCTCTTGAGCTTGTTTGTCGAGTGCAGCTAGTTTCACGCCTGTCTCTACGCGAGCTAATCCTGCTTTAATCCATTTGATTTCTTGTAAGCGTGAAGTTTCTAAAATTATGCCACCTTTGAGCGGTGTGCATTGTCCATAGTTTCCAGTCCCACTCCCGCGCAATGTGAGCGGGATTTGATATTTTACTGAGGCTTTAGCTATTCTCAATACCTCGCTTTCATTTTTGGGTCGGACTACTATATCGCCAACTTTGCCAGTCAGTAACGGAACAAGCACTGGACTAAAATGAAAATAATCCTCTGAGAGTTTAGCGACTTGGGTTGGATTTGCGATCGCTTCGATGCCAGATAGTTCTTCTAATAGATTTTCTAAAGATATTTGCATATTTACTAATTTTTGTTATCTCACTATCCTATTGGAGTTTGGAAAAAATTGAAGCAAAAAATGGATGAACGGCACATTAAGAGATGCCCAAATATTGGGCATGAGAAATCGAAGCACTAATGATTTAGGAGTACTAAGATAGTAGTATTTGCCAG
>JBIKYZ010000022.1:0-33702 GCA_044354985.1 Pseudanabaena sp.
AATCGTCGTCGTCGTTTTGGTTTGCGTTGTAATTTGATTGCCGCCATTTATAACTTTGAAGTCGCTCTTGTTGCTTCTAAAACTTTCTCTGCTCTGGATTAATTTTCAGTTCTGCAAGAGGTCTATTGAAGTTTCTCCAGTGCAAATGTCTTGATGATTTGACATTTAATATCATAGCTAAAGTTTTACGGAATTGGAAGTGACTTAGGTCACTAAATCTGTAAAACGTATAAATTCGCACTATAGTCAACAGCCATGAGTAGTAATACCCAAACAACTTACGATTGCATTTATGAAATTGTGCGGCAAATTCCCTTAGGAACAGTTGCTACCTATGGGCAAGTTGCAGAACTGGCAAGTTTGGTAGGAAAAGACCGTTTAGTTGGCTATGCTCTCTATCGAGTTGACATGAAAACTTCAGATATTCCTTGGCAGCGTGTGGTCAATGCTAAGGGTGAAATTTCACTTTCGCCTTTAAGATTTGGTACAGACTATTTGCAGCGATCGCTATTGGAAAACGAAGGAATTAGCTTTAATGATGTAGGTAAGATTGATCTGCGAAAATATCTATGGCAACCAAACCTCAAAAGTTTTGTTGACTCTATTGCAAAGCAATAGAGTCAACAAAACTTTTGTATTTTTACATAAACGCAAAGCGCCGTAGAAAGGCGATGAACACTATGACTACTGCGACTCTACTTGTTTCTTGTCCTGACCAAAAAGGCTTAGTGGCAAAAATTTCAGACTGGGTGTTTTCCCATGATGGCAATATTCTCCATGCTGATCAACATTCGGATAGTACGGCTGGACTGTTTTTGATGCGGGTTGAGTGGGAGTTAGAAACATTTGATCTTGCAAGAGAAGAAATTGTGCCGACTTTCGAGAAATTAGCAACCGAGATAAAAGCCAAATGGAGCATTCAGTTTTCTGACTATGTGCGCCGTATTGCCATTTTTGTCTCGAAACAAGATCACTGTCTATATGACTTGATTTTGCGGCAGCGATCGCATGAACTATCGGCTGTAATACCTGTAGTAATTAGCAATCATCCTGATTTAGAAAAGGTCGCGCATAACTTTGGGATTAATTACCATCACATTGCGATCGCGCCTGAGAATAAGTTGGAGCAGGAAAAACAGCAACTCGCCTTACTCAAGCAATACAAGATTGATCTGGTCGTTCTGGCAAAATATATGCAAGTTTTGAGCCCAGAATTTCTCTCTCAGTTCTCGCAGGTAATTAATATTCATCATTCATTCTTGCCAGCCTTTGCAGGGGCAAATCCCTATCACCGAGCCTATAAGCGCGGGGTGAAAATTATCGGGGCGACTGCTCATTATGTAACTGAAGAGCTAGATGAGGGACCAATTATTGAACAAGATGTGATTCGGGTTTCTCATCGTGATTCGGTTACCGATCTGATTCGCAAAGGCAAAGACCTAGAGCGTATTGTGCTAGCCAGAGCTGTCAGACAACATTTAGAAAACCGTGTATTAATTTATGGACAATCGGCTAGCTCAGGGCTAGGACTGAGAACTGTTGTATTTGATTAAGTCGTAAACCAAGTAAATATAGTGCAAAGCAATGCATTTGCTATCCATAGGCATTGATTTTGAGTTATGTTAATACAAATATACTTTTAAAAAGTTTTTTCAAAATTTGAAATCAAGGTTTAACAAAATGACAGCAAGGCTACAGTTAACACGCGGCACTGATGAAGAAGCAACAGATGTAAAGATTACAAGATCTAAAGATGGAGATACCAGTGTTGCTGTGTTTATCTTCGATGTGCTTAACTGTATGACTGGCGAAAATGCGTCCACTAACGAGATTTTAGGGATGTATATGATTGATGAGGAAGGCGAGATGATTACCCGTAATGTCAACGCCAAATTTATCAATGGTAAACCAGCGGGGATCGAAGCAATTCATAAAATCGAGGGCGATCGCGATTGGCAAAGGTTTTTGAGATTTATGAATCGTTATGCTGAGTCGAATGGCATGAGTCTTAACCAGCCTTCTTAAATTAGGTGGTTTCTGATTTAAGATTCCCACCCTAGTTCTCTTGTTATAAAGGGGAGAGAAAAAGATTTCCAAAAAAGAATGATGGCGGCGCGAAGCGCCGCCATCATTCTTTTTTGGTTGCTTCTGGATTGATGTAATACCAATTCACAGAAGTGTTGCCACTCTTCTGTGAATTAAAGACCAAGCCCTGTAAGGGGTTTAAAAACACAAAATGGCATAATTTTGTGCATTGGGATAGTCGTAAAAGATGGGCTTTGGTCAATTAAGGAGCGATGTATAAAATAGAGATATAAAAGGGATAGAATCTCCACACAGCCAAAGTCTAAACACTATCAAGAATGGGAAAGACTGCCATCAAGATGGAAAAGTGCTCCAGAATGGGCGTGATCAAAAATTAAACTTACCGATGATCGCATCCAGCCTCTGCGACCCTATTCGACGAGCAAAGTACGTTAATTGCTGAACAAGCGATGCAATATGCCAAAATATAAATAGTTAACTACAAGCTTATATTTACAAGCTGATTGGCAATGTCTGCAATTTCAATAAAAGTCCCCAAGCAAAAGCTCAAGAATCCACCACTGCAAGTCCATACACTAGGCGATCGCGTATTGCGCCAGCCAGCCAAGCGCGTTAGCAAAGTAAACGACGAAATTCGTCAGATTGTTGTCGATATGCTGCAAACCATGTATAGCAACGACGGCATCGGGCTTGCTGCGCCACAGGTGGGGATCAATAAGCAATTACTCGTTATTGATATCGAACTCAAGGATGAGAACATCCCACCTTTAGTAATGATCAATCCTGAAGTAAAGTCTTCAGGTGGTGACCTGATTACTGGCGAAGAAGGCTGTCTGAGTATTCCTGAAGTATTTCTGGATGTTGTGCGACCCGATCGCGTTGAGGTGTCCTATCGCGATGAAGATGGTAGACCCAAGCATCTTGTAGCTGAAGGTTTGCTTGCAAGAGTAATTCAACATGAAATGGATCATTTGAATGGAGTCTTGTTTGTCGATCGCGTTAAGAATGCGATCGCTCTTAACAAAGAATTAAGCGCCCATGGTTTTGCGACTAAGGATGTCCAAGCGATTAGATAGTAGCAGGGCGGCATTGCCGCTTTGCAAGGCAGCTTTGTGAGAGGAGTTCTATTTATGTTGATCCAAAAATTGCTGGATTGTCCAGAGTTTATTGCTGGAGATTCGACGATATTGCGCGAATTATTACATCCTGACAAGCAGGATATCAATCTGCGATATAGCCTCGCCCATGCAATTTTGCCAGTGGGAGAGACTTCTCAATCGCATTCTCTGACTACTTCTGAGGTGTATTACATACTGAGTGGCAAAGGGGAAATGCACATTGATGAAGAGATTCGCGAGATCGAATCTGGCGATGCGGTATATATTCCTCCAGATGCTAAGCAATTTCTGCGTAACATTGGTGATGAGCCGATTGTATTCATTTGCATCGTCGATCCCGCTTGGCGCAAAGAAGATGAAACTATTTATGCGGCTTAAATATATATTTCGGGTTGCGAAAACATTATTCTCAACCTATTACGCCTATATGCTCGAATATCGAGCAGAGCTTTTTATTTGGTTGTTATCGAATTCTTTGCCATTTATTTTGATGGGGGCATGGCTCAAAGCCTCAGAAACTGGTAGCTTTGGTTTCACGGCTTTAGAGTTTATTCGTTACTTTTTGGCGGTATTTGTTGTAAGGCAATTTAATATTGTTTGGGTGATTTGGGACTTTGAGAGAGAACTAATTTCAGGACAGCTCTCACATCGTCTTTTACAACCGATTGACCCATTTTGGCATCATTTGATCAATCACATCGCTGAGCGTTTTGCGAGATTGCCGATGTTGGTGGTTTTAATCGCTCTATTTTTTGTTCTCTATCCACAATCATTCTGGATTCCATCTTGGTCAACAGGTTTACTTGCGACATTTATTGTGGCGATCGCCTTTTTATTGCGATTCCTCATTCAATATACTTTTGGACTTTTATCATTTTGGACAGAGCGAGCTAGTGCGATCGAGCAACTTTGGTTTTTAACTTATATCTTTCTATCAGGGATCATTGCCCCTCTAGATGTATTTCCACCACTAGTTCGCGATATTGTCATGTGGACACCTTTTCCTTATATGGTGTATTTTCCTGCGGCTCTTTTGGTGGGAAAGGCGATCGATGTCTGGCAAGGAATTGGGGTAATGGCTGGATGGATGGTGGTTTTCTTCGTGATCAGTCGTTGGCTATGGCGTAAAGGTATCAAGCAATATTCAGGCATGGGAGCATAAAGTGACGGCGCTTTGCGCCGCCACTTATCTTTTGGGTTTTATGAACTAAGCAAAACTTACATTGCCATATATTTAAAAAATTATTTGGTTTTAGTTAGGGCTGATAGCGCTATATTCACAACAATGAAATCATATGAAGCAGGAATGACAATATGAAATGGGATGAAATGCGCGAGAGCGATAACGTAGAAGACCAGCGCGATGGTTCTGATGATGAGTCATCTACACCAAACAATTTAAGCTCATCATCAATGGGAATGCTAGGAGGTTTAGGTGCTGGAGGGATGGCGATCGCAGTTATCGTTGGGTTGATTTTTAAGGTTGATCCCTCTCAGATTTTAAATTTGATTGGTGGCAACAATAAAACTGCCCCTGCACCACAAGCCCTAGTCAAAAAACCAACCAAAGATCGCGACTCGGCATTTGTGAAATCAGTTCTTGGAGATACTGAGGATACGTGGGAGCGCATTTTTAAGCAGCAGCTAAACAGTAATTATCAAGCACCAAAATTAGTTCTATTTGATGGTTACGTTAATTCAGCCTGTGGATCAGCCAAAACTTCAGCGGGTCCATTTTATTGTCCTGCTGATCGCAAAGTTTATCTAGACATGGGTTTCTTTAGATATCTAGAAGCTACGGCTGGCAATGATGCTGACTTTGCAAGAGCCTATGCGATCGCCCATGAAGTTGGTCATCATATTCAAAATTTGCGCGGCACTTCAGGCAAGGTCAGGCAGTTGAAATCTACAGCAAGTAAAGCTAAAGCCAATGAACTGTCGGTGAGGATAGAACTGCAAGCGGATTGTCTGGCAGGCGTTTGGGGACACTTCACGGCTCAACGAGGTCTGATCACGGATCAAGATGTGACTAAAGCTCTAAATACCGCGACTCAGATCGGCGACGACTATTTGCAAAAGCAATCTAAAAGCGGTCATGTAATTCCAGAATCTTTTACTCATGGAACTTCTGAGCAAAGAGTAACTTGGTTTAAACGCGGTTTAAATACAGGTGATATCAACCAATGTGATACTTTCGAGACTAATAAGTTATAAAAGAGGGGCGCTTCGCGCCCCTCTTTTATAACTCCTGATCAGTCCAAGATTTGGGATCTTCTAATGGTTCCAAATGCGTGAGAACATTCATATGTGGTAAAGCATTACAGATGGCAGATTCAATCTCTTCACATAAGTCATGTCCTTGTTGTACTGACCAAACGCCTGGAACCAATATGTGAAAAGATACAAACCTTCTTGTACCTGCCATTCTGGTGCGAATTGCATGAAATTGTACTTGATGGCGATCGTAGGAAGAGAGAATTTCATCGATCATTTGCCGCTCTTCTAAAGGAATAGAAGCATCTAAAAGTGCTGAACCACTTTCTTGTATCAGTTTTACGCCAGTCCAAACAATATTGGCAGCGACTAATAGAGCAATCAAGGGATCGAGAATCAACCAACCTGTTACAGAAACTAAGAATAATCCAAGAATTACGCCCACAGAAGTCCATACATCCGTGAGTAGGTGATGAGCATCGGCACGCAAAGTAATTGAGTGTAGGCGTTTACCTGCTCTGAGTAATATGAGCGCAGTTCCTCCATTAATTGCCGATGCAACTAAGGAAAGTACTAAACCAATGCCAAGCTGTTCAAGAGGTTGAGGATTTAATAATCTTGGAATTGCCGCGATCGCAATACTTACAGCTGCAACGAGGATCAAGGCTCCTTCAAATCCACTCGAAAAATATTCAGCTTTAGAATGTCCAAATACATGTTCTTCATCGGGTGGCTTAGCGGCATAGGTCAACGCCCATACAGCCCCGATCGCAGCTACGAGATTAACTCCTGACTCCATAGAATCAGATAAAAACCCCACAGAATTAGTCAATAGATAAGCACCTAATTTCAGTGCGATCGTGGCGATCGCAGCTCCAATCGAGAGGAACCCATAGAAACGAGCAGATTTATTTGGCATGGCGCATCTACTAAAAATATGTCAGGACTAAATAAAAATTCTATGGTAAGGTTTTTTGGCTATTCATAAAAATGAAGATGATTATCACTATTCACGCAATCCTCGATCGCTTTCGCCAAGAAGCAACTTCAGCCCGTGATTTAGGTGACAAGTTTGAATATTTGGTATTTGCCTATTTGCGAACCGATCCGCAGTATGCCGCGCTGTTTGAGAGAGTGTGGTTCTGGATGGATTTCCCGTTGCGTGGCAAGAAGGGGGATTTGGGAATTGATTTAGTTGCTCAGGAACGTGCTACAGGTGAATATTGGGCGATTCAGTGTAAGTGCTATCAGCCTGATCATGTTTTGGATAAGGGGGATATTGATTCATTTTTCACGGCTTCGGGCAAAGCACCGTTTACACATCGGTTGATTGTGACGACTTGCGATTGGGGTAAGAATGCGGAAGATGCGCTGAAAAATCAGCATATTCCTGTCGATCGCCTTAGTTTGTATGATCTCGATCAAAGTCCTGTGGATTGGGGGCAAGTGAGTTCGCAAAATTTGCGCTATGCAGTGCAGAGCCTATCTACAAGTATTGATGATGATTTAGCGGCAGCCCACACCGCACCAGTTTTACCGTTAAAGCCGAAAAAGTCGATTAGACCGCATCAGAGTGAGGCTCTGGAAAAAGTGATCAAGGGGTTTGAAACCAGCGATCGCGGTAAGTTGATCATGGCTTGCGGGACGGGTAAGACTTATACGGCTTTGCAGATTGCGGAGAGGTTTGCCATTGAAAAGGGTAGCGCCACGGTTTTATTTTTAGTGCCTTCGATTTCGCTATTGTCGCAAACTTTGCGGGAATGGTCGGCGGAGGCTACGGTGAAGTTACAGAGTATTGCGGTATGTTCCGATGCGAAGGTGTCGAAGAAGTCGGATACGGAGGATATGAGCGCCCGTGATTTGGCTTTTCCTGCGACTACGGATGTCGATGCGATCGTGGGGCGGTATCAGGCGCTTTGCCCTCATCCCCCTGCCCCTTCTCCCAGAACGGGAGAAGGGGAGCAAGAAGTCTCTCAAAGTGCCTCTCCCTCTTTGGGAGAGGGGTTTAGGGTGAGGGCAGAACCTCAGCTTACGGTGATCTTTTCTACTTATCAATCAATTCAGGCGATCGCTGATGCACAGAAAAAAGGATTACCAGAGTTTGATTTGATTACTTGCGATGAGGCGCATCGGACTACGGGTGTGACTTTGGCGGGGGATGATGATTCGCATTTTGTGAAGGTGCATGATCAGGACTTTATTAAGGCGAAAAAACGGCTGTATATGACGGCGACACCGAGGCTTTATGCGGATTCGGCTAAGAGCAAGGCTAAGGAAAATGATGCTTTGGTTTGTTCGATGGATGACGAGAGTATTTATGGTCAAGAGTTCTATCGCTTAGGATTTGCGGCGGCAGTTGCCACGGGGCTATTGTCGGATTATAAGGTGATGGTATTGGCTGTGGATGAGAAGTATGTCAGCGCAACTTTTCAGCGTCAGTTAGCCGATGCCAATAACGAATTGAAGTTAGAGGATGCGGTCAAGATTACGGGCTGTTGGAATGGCTTGTCGAAACGATTTGCGGCAGAAAGCGATCGCGAAGATGTGCAGGGCGACACGGCTCCCATGCGCCGCGCTGTAGCTTTTGCAGGGACGATCGCTGCCTCTGAGAAGAGATTTACGGAGATGTTTTCGCAAATCATTGAGGAATATCAAAAGACGCACCCTGATGAGGAATTTTTGCCTTGTGAAGTGCAGCATGTTGATGGCAAACAGAATGTATTGGTTCGTAATCAAAAGCTAGATTGGTTGAAGGCTGACACTAGCAATCAGGGCAATCTCTGCCGTATTCTCTCGAATGCACGGTGTTTGTCGGAAGGGGTGGATGTGCCTTCGTTGGATGCGGTGATTTTCTTGTCGCCACGCAACTCAATTGTGGATGTGGTGCAGTCGGTGGGGCGAGTGATGCGAAAGGCGGAGGGCAAGAAGTACGGTTATATTATTTTGCCGATTGGGATTCCTGCGGATATGACTCCAGAGGAGGCGCTGAAGGATCATGAGAAATACAAAGTAGTTTGGAGTGTTTTGCAGGCGTTACGCGCCCATGACGATCGCTTTAATGCGATTATCAACAAAATTGAGTTGAATGAAACTAGACCGCCGCAAGTGGATGTGATTGGTGTCGGTGGTGGTGCGTCCGATGAGGTGGAGAAGGTCGGTAATGGTCAGCCGAAAGCGAAACAAATGACGCTGAATTTTCCGCAATTGGAAGAGTGGCGCGATGCGATTTATGCCAAGATTGTCGTTAAATGTGGCGATCGCCGTTATTGGGAAGATTGGGCGAAGGATGTGGCGGTGATTGCGGGGAATCATACTTCACGGATTAAGGGTTTATTAAGCGATCGCGAGGGTGTGCATCGTCAGACGTTTGATGATTTTTTGGAGGGTTTGCGTTGTAATCTCAATCCCAGTATTAGTGAGTCCGATGCGATCGAGATGTTGTCTCAGCATTTGATTACGAAGCCTGTGTTTGATGCGTTGTTTGAGGATTATCAGTTTACGCAATTAAATCCTGTTTCGATCGCCATGCAAAAGATGCTGGATGCTTTGGAAGGGCAGTCTTTAGGTAAGGAGATTGCGAGTTTGGATAAGTTTTATGCGAGTGTGAAGACGCGAGCGAGTGGGATTGATAATGCTGAGGGTAAGCAGAAGATAATTATTGAGCTTTACGATAAATTTTTTAAGAATGCTTTTCCTCGCATGGCGGAACGGTTGGGAATTGTGTATACGCCTGTGGAGGTGGTGGATTTTATTGTGCGAAGTGCGGATGATGCGCTGCGGCTGGAGTTTGGGGTGGGGTTGACGGATGAAAATGTGCATATTCTCGATCCGTTTACGGGGACGGGGACTTTTATGGTGCGGTTGTTGCAGAATGGTTTGATTGCACCGCAGGATTTGGAACGGAAGTATCAGCAGGAGCTTCACGCGAATGAGATTGTGCTTTTGGCGTATTACATCGCGGCGATTAATATTGAGGCGGCGTTTCATGATTTGAGGAGATCTAAAGCCCCCCTAGCCCCCCAAGTTTGGGGGGAACAAGATGGAAGTCCCCCAGAATTGGGGGATTTAGGGGGCAATAATGCTAAAGCCCCCCTAGCCCCCCAAATTTGGGGGGAACAAGATGGAAGTCCCTCAGAATTGGGGGATTTAGGGGGCGAATCTTACCAACCCTTTAACGGGATTGTCCTTACTGACACATTTCAGATGTTTGAGAGTCAGGGGACTTTGAATGAGGTGATGTTTCCTGAAAATAATCAGCGTGTGGTGAGGCAGCGAAATAATGATATTCGGGTCATTATTGGCAATCCGCCTTATTCGGCGGGGCAGACTAGCGAGAATGATGGTAATAAAAACCTCAAGTATCCTGCTTTAGATGACAAGATTCGGGATACCTATGCAAGATATTCCAGTGCCACGTTAAAAAATAGTCTCTATGATTCCTATATTCGAGCGATCCGTTGGGCTAGTGACAGAATCAAGGATCGCGGGATTGTTTGTTTTGTGACGAATGGTTCTTTTATTGATAACAATGCAATGGATGGATTGCGTAAATGTCTAACCGATGAGTTTACGAGTGTTTATTGTTTCAATTTGCGAGGCAATACTAGAACATCGGGTGAAACTGCGAAAAAAGAAGGAGGGCAAATTTTTGGATCTGGAAGTCGCGCAACAATCGCTATAACTCTACTGATCAAAAATCCTGAAAAAGCAGAGCAGCATCAGCTTTTTTATTACGATATTGGTGATTATTTGACTCGCAAAGAAAAGCTAGACAAGATTAAAAATTTTGGCAGTTTCACAAACATTAAATGGGACTCGTTGCGCTCTAACGACAGTCAAGACTGGATAAACCAACGCGATCCAGTATTTGATAAATTTATTTCATTAGGTGATAAAAAAGATAAATCCAGTAAAACCATCTTTGATATTTATTCAAGTGGTGTTAAAACTAATCGGGATAATTGGTGTTATAACTTCTCTCGTAATTCTGTTATTACCAACATGAGTCAAATGATTGAGTTTTTTAATCAACAGGTAGAAACATATCAATCATTCTCAGGCAAAAAGCAGAGCGTTGACAGTTTTATTGATAACAATCCCCAAAAAATCAGTTGGACACGAGAAATAAAACAGGACTTAGAACGAGGGAAAAAAGGACAATTTTGCTTGGATAACGTTGTTATTAGTGTTTATCGTCCATTTTGTAAACAGTCGTTTTATTTTGATCGTCAGTTTAACAATTGTGTTTATCAAATGCCTAGAATTTTCCCAAATGAGAATCTAGCAAACTTGGTAATTTGTGTTACTGGAAAAGGAGAAGAAAAAGAATTTTCTGTACTTATTACTGACGTAGTAACAGAATTCAAACTGATTTACAATAGCCAATGCTTCCCACTTTATACCTATGAAAAACCCGAACCAACCGACCAAACCACACTCTTCCTAACCGAAACAGGCTACACCAAAAAAGAAAACATCCCCGACACTATCCTCAGCGACTTCCAAACCACCTATCAAGACCAAACCATTACCAAAGAAGACATCTTCTATTACATCTATGGCATCCTCCATAGCCCCGAATACAAACAACGCTTCGCCGCCGACCTCAAAAAAATGTTACCCCGCATCCCCTACGCCGCCGACTTCCACAGCTTCAGTACCGCAGGACACAACCTCGCCCAATGGCATCTCAACTATGAAAATATAGACCCCTATCCATTAGAAGAATTCAAAAACGAACTCTATCTCGAAGCCAAAGACTATCTCGTATCCAAAATGAAATTTGGAGTCAAAAACAAAGCCATAGATAAAACCACCATCATCTACAACAGCAAAATCACCCTCTCAGGCATACCCTTACAAGCCTACGAATACATCGTCAACGGCAAACCCGCCCTAGAATGGATCATGGAACGCTATCAACTCACTCGCGACAAAGATAGCGGTATCACCAACAACCCCAACGACTGGTCAGACGACCCGCGCTACATCATCGACCTCGTTAAACGCATCGTCCGCGTCAGTATCGAGTCAGTTAAAATCGTGAATAGCTTGCCACCATTGAATGAGAGATAGACATACCATGCTTAAACCGATCACCCTTCAAGTCGAAGTCCCCTTCGCCGAGGCATATCAAAATACAACAAAAAGGACTTACAACTAACCTTCAGTCAAAAAATCCTCATCTAGCGTTTGTTCAACAGTAAAAGGAGACTCAATTGGGAAAGTCGCGATCGCTAATCCTGTTTCGGCACTGGCTAACTTCCTTGCGTTCAGATAACAATCAGAAAACTCCTGCAAAAAATATCGTTTCAAGCTAGGACTATGTTTAAAGGCTTTGGTCAATCTGAGGCGATATTCGATAATCGTATAGCGCCAACTATTAGAACGCTTTTCTGGTTGATATTTATATTTGAGAAGATGCATCAGCAAAACTTCTAAATTACTTTCGATCGCTTGTTTTTGACTGCCACCCATTCCTTCAAGTTCTACAATTAAATTCTCAAGATCCATCTCAGCAAAATTCTGCGATCGCAATAAATTGACTGCTTGCTCTAACCACAGAGCATAATCTTGCTCGTACAGAGTACTTTGAGTATCAGCCTGAAATGTCTTAGGTAAAGCAACAGTCATATCTTTAGGCAAATCTTACCGCAAGTATAGCAAATACTGATTGATGAACGGCTCGAATTGCCATCCATCCAAAATTATAATTTCTGTCTCAGCACCTCAAAACTGTCACCGAGATCGGCGATCGCGTTACATTCTCGACCTCGTTATGTGCGATCGTCCGCGTCAGCGTCGAATCAGTTAAAATTGTGAATAGCTTGCCATCATTACATGAGAGATAAACAGAGGAAAACAGGAGCTAGATTATGCCTGAAACATTACAGTACATAACCAACGAACAAAGCGATCGCACCTTAATCGCCTATCAATTTTTGGGACTGTGCGATCGCCAAATTGAACCTTTGATCGAGTATAAGAGTCTAAACCCACTAACCCATTGACGTAACTTTCATGCAATCAGAAAAAGAGCTAGAACCAAAGGAAGTGGATATTGCCGATGATCTATCCGATTTCCCTGATGAACTTGATCGCCCTAAAAAAAAGTTTATGGGCAAATGGAGATGGCGTATTGCCATCTTCCTAATTCTTGTGGCTGTTGGCGGTGGTGGTTACTATGCCTATACCCAGTTAATTGCACCTGCCAATAATCAATCAACACGTAAACGCGATCGCACAGTATCGATTAAGCGTACTGATTTACCCATTATCGTTACCGCCAATGGGACAATTCAGCCCGAAAAGTCGATTAATGTTAGTCCAAAAAGCTCTGGCAGACTCAAGAGCTTACTAGTCAAGGAAGGCGAAAATGTCCGCACAGGTCAAATCCTTGCCTATATGGATGAGTCCAATACTTTAGGGCAAATTACTCAAGCTGACGGAAATTTAGCGGCGGCGCAGGCAAGCCTCGATCTATTAAGGGCTGGCAATCGTCCCCAAGATATTTCTCAAGCCCAAGCAAATTTAACTAATGCCCAAGCCACTCTTGAGCAATCAGAGATCGTATATCGCCAAAATCAACAGCTTTATAAGGATGGGGCGATCGCATCACGGGATCTTGATGCGTCAAGAACGACAATGGAAGCTAATCGCGCCAGAGTTACGCAAGCACGAGAGGCTGTATCTTTACAGCAAGCAGGCTCACGTCCTGAAGAAATCGATCGCGCAGAGGCGCAAGTTGTTGCTGCCGCAGGATCTTTGCAAAACGTGCAAGCTCAGCTAGAAGATACAATCATTCGCGCTCCTTTTGATGGGGTGGTAGTTAGAAAATATGCTGATCCAGGCGCATTTGTGACCCCGACAACATCAGGAAGTGCGGTGAGTTCAGCAACGGCTTCTTCGATTCTTGCTCTTGCTAGCAATAATCAAGTTGTCGCCAATGTCGCTGAGGCGAATATTGCTCAAATTAAGGTTGGGCAAACAGTTACGTTACAAGTCGATGCTTATCCAAATAAAAAGTTTAATGGTCGTGTTGTCTCCATCTCGCCGCAAGCGATCGTCAGCCAAAACGTCACCAGTTTTGAAGTAAAAGCTGAAATCACCTCCCAAGATAAGCAAATGTTGCGATCGGGTATGAACGCCAGCTTAGAGTTTAAGGCTGGTGAATTAAAGAATGTGCTGGTTGTACCAACAGTTGCGATCGTTAGAGAGAAGGGTTTGACGGGTGTATATGTTAAGACAGCTCAAAGTGAAACTCCTATGTTCACACCAATTGAAACAGGGCTAACTGTCGATGATAAAACAGAAGTTAAATCTGGTTTAACTGGCAATGAGAAAATTTTTATCTCTTTCCCTGAAGGTTCACGTCCGAAAACCGAACCTAGAGGTATTCCAGGATTATCACCTTCTCCTCAAAGAAGTCGTAGTTAATAAACCTCACAAAACCTTAAAGGTGTTGCAAAGCACCACCTTTAAGGTTTCGTGAGATTCGGATTTGAACTCAATGCGATGTAATCAAGATCTGGTTTGTAATTAAGAAAGTGCGATAAATTTATGCAAAAGTCAAAGCCATTAGCAAAACCGCGCCTTCAAGTTGCTAAGGTTCCATTTGCTGAAATTCTGACCATGGCAGCGGAGTCTCTTTGGAATAATCGTTTACGAACTGCGTTGACTATGCTGGGAGTAATCATTGGCATTGCCGCCGTGATTGCGATTACATCAATTGGACAAGGCATTCAAAAATCGACGGAAAGCCAGTTACAAGCCCTTGGCACAAATTCAATTAATGTCCTGACTGGCTCAGCGCGAACAGGTGGCATTAGTCAAGGTGGTGGTTCGGCTTCTACTTTGACATTAGAAGATGCTCAAGCTGTGGCAAAAGCACCTGCGGTAAAGTTGGTATCCGCATATTTGCAGCGTACTAGGCAAGTTTCCTATGGCGGTCAAAACACCTCAACGACGGTAATCGGGACAGATGTTAACTATTCACCACTCCGCAATACTTTCCCAGCGGAAGGAAGATATTTTGAACAGGAAGACATTGATAATGCGAAATCAATGGTAGTGCTTGGCTCTAAAGTTCGTTCAGATTTGTTTGGTAGTAGTAATGCGATCGGCGAGAGGATTCGCATTCAAGGCGAGCAATATCAAGTGATCGGCGTAATGGAATCAAAAGGTGCTTCTGGGGGCTTCGATCAGGACGATCGCGTATTTATTCCACTCAAGAATATGTCGGCGCGACTGGTCGGGAATAATGCTTTACAGGGTATATCTGTCAGTGGATTTTGGGTGCAAGCCCTTGATGAGACAGAGCTTGAAGCTGCACAATTCCAATTGACTAATCTGTTGCGCCTACGGCACAAAATTTATCCGCCACAGCCCGATGACTTTCGGATTGTCAACCAGACAGATATCGTGAGCGCCTTTACAAATATCGTCGGCTTGCTGACGCTCATGGTTGGTGCGATCGCAGCCATATCTCTAATCGTTGGCGGCATCGGCATTGCAAATATCATGCTAGTCTCGGTGGTAGAACGTACCCGCGAAATCGGTGTCCGCAAAGCATTAGGGGCAACTCGATCGGCGATTCTGAATCAGTTCCTCACCGAAGCGATTTTAGTGTCTGGACTTGGCGGTGTAGTTGGTATTGGGCTAGGTGTTGCGATCGCCTATACTTCGGCGACAATTTTTCAATTTCCATTTCTGGTTTCGCTTTGGTCAGTGGCAGCAGGTTTCGGACTATCGATGGTGGTGGGCTTAGTTGCAGGAGTAATTCCTGCGCGGAGTGCCGCTAAGTTAGATCCTATTCAAGCACTCAGAAGTGATTAATTCATGAGAAAGAGCAACCCTTCGGGTTGCTCTTTCTCAAACACAACTCAAGTGATTAACAAAATGATTCGTTTAGAAAATATCCGCAAAGCTTACCGCCTTGGTGAAGTTGATGTACCAATTCTTAAAGGCATTGATTTAGAGATTAAGTCAGGCGAATATGCAGCCATTATGGGAATGTCAGGCTCAGGAAAATCCACGCTGATGAATATTATCGGCTGTCTCGATCGCCCTACTTCAGGCAAATACTATCTCGAAGATCGCGAATTAACGACCTATAACGATGATGAACTAGCCTTTATTCGCAATCGGCGGATTGGGTTTGTGTTTCAGCAGTTTAATTTACTCTCACGCTCAACAGCGATCGAGAATGTGATGCTGCCGATGATTTATTCCAATATCCCCAAAGAAAAACGTCATCGCCTCGCTACTGAAGCATTAACTAAAGTTGGACTTAGCGATCGCTTGTCTAACCGTCCAAATCAACTATCAGGCGGTCAACAACAACGAGTTGCGATCGCTCGGGCCTTAGCCAATCGTCCTGCGTTAATTCTGGCTGACGAACCAACGGGAGCTCTCGATACGCAAACATCCCATGAGGTCATGGAATTATTAGGAGAATTAAATTCACAGGGAATTACGATCGTTCTGGTTACCCATGAGCATGATGTTGCAGAAAGAACTCGCCGTATCATTCGGATTCAAGATGGTTTGATCGTTAAAGCAGAACAGATAGCGGCTTTCAAATGAGCATGGATTTAAAGAGAAAATAATCAGTACAGAAGCAAGTCTCATTGTGAAACCGATTTTGGTTACAATCCTTGCTGAAAGATATTAGAATAGGACAGCAATAATTTCGGCTTGGTTAAACACTTTCATGACTGCTCAGAAATATCACATCATTACCTTTGGCTGCCAAATGAACAAAGCAGATTCTGAGCGCATGGCAGGCGTGTTAGAAAATATGGGCTACCAGTCAACCGAAGAGACCGAAGAAGCCGACTTGATTTTGTATAACACTTGCAGTATTCGCGATAATGCTGAGCAAAAAGTTTATTCGTACCTAGGCAGACAAGCTAAGCGCAAACGCGAAAATCCGAAATTAACACTTGTTGTCGCGGGTTGCGTCGCCCAGCAAGAAGGCGAAGCCCTAATGCGGCGCGTTCCTGAACTCGATCTAGTTATGGGGCCACAGCATGTTAATCGTCTTGGAGATTTATTAGGACAGGTATTTAATGGGAATCAAGTAGTCGCCACCGATGAAGCCTATATCGAAGAAGACATCACTACACCGCGACGTAATAGCGCAGTTTCCGCATGGGTAAATATTATTTATGGCTGCAACGAAAACTGTACTTATTGCATTGTGCCTGCGGTTAGAGGTAGAGAACAATCGCGATCGCCTGAATCCATCCGCAAAGAAATTATGAATCTTGCAGCGCAGGGCTACAAAGAAATTACCTTACTCGGTCAAAATATTGATGCCTATGGGCGCGACCTGCCCGCAGGTGGGATCGGGGCTGGTATAGGTGGCAAAATCACATTTACTGACTTACTTTATTACGTCCATGACATTGAAGGGATCGATCGCATTCGTTATGCAACTAGTCATCCTCGCTACTTCAGTTCGCGCCTAATTAAAGCTTGTTATGAGCTGCCAAAGGTTTGCGAACATTTTCATATTCCTTTTCAGTCTGGCGATAATGACATTCTCAAGGCAATGGCGCGGGGCTATACCCACGAGCGTTACCGCCGCATTATTGACGACATTCGCGAGATTATGCCTGATGCCGCGATTACTGCTGATGCGATCGTTGCTTTCCCAGGGGAAACTGAAGAGCAATTTGAGCGCACAGTGCAGCTAGTTAACGATATTGGTTTTGACTTGGTAAATACAGCAGCTTATTCTCCTCGCCCAGGAACACCTGCGGCAGTTTGGGAACATCAGCTAAGTGAAGAGATCAAAAGCGATCGCCTTCAGCGTCTTAATCACGCCGTTAATCAAAATGCTGCTGAGCGTTCTAACCGTTATGCTGGACGTACTGAGGAGATCATGATCGAGGGTACTAACCACAAAAATCCTCTGCAAATCATGGGACGCACCCGTACCAATCGGATTGCCTTCACCGAGAACAACACAGGCAAACCATTAGCTGAGCTGATTGGTCAAACTCTTTCGATAAGAATTACTGAGGTAAGACCATTTAGTTTGACTGGTGTAATTTGCTAAAAGCATGTTAGACTAGCCAAGCGCGTAAACGAAAGGTTTGCATTTTGTAAACAAAAGTTCACACTTTGCAATAAATCATACCTTGCAATGAAAGGGGTTGCTAACTCAACGGTAGAGTACTCGGCTTTTAACCGATTTGTTCCGGGTTCAAATCCCGGGCAACCCATAAAATATAGCTATAGTCACCTGTATCAGGACAAATCAAAACCCAGATAGTATGAGGCAGCTCTCCGCGCCGCCTCATACTATCTGGGTTTTATGCCCTAACAAGAATGGTGACAGCTATAACTAAAAATAGCTAGAACGTAGTTGTAGCTATTTTTTTGGCCCCAAAAGATAGCGATGACACTTCGCACCGCCGCTAGTTTTGGTATTATACCTTGTGGTAATAATGTGGTGTAGTTCATGCATATTGCATGGTTAGGTAAAAAATCGCCTGCTTGTGGCAACGTGACCTATAGTCGCGAGATTACAAATGCGTTACTCGATCGCGGACATCGTGTCAGCTTTATGCATTTTGCCCCAGAAAGTGATTCAGACCACGAAGAGCTAGAAGAACATGCGCAAGAGACTCAAGATGTCGCTTTACCATTTCTCTACAAATCTACTATTTACACAGTTCCTTCGCTAAGGGCAAATAAGATTCTTGTTGATTCTTTGCGATCGCTAAAACCCGATATTATTCATGCATCCCTTGCCATATCTCCTCTCGATTTTCGATTGCCTGAGATTTGTGCCGAACTCGATTTACCTCTTGTAGCTACATTTCATCAACCCTTTGATCTGAAACGTCGGAATCTTGCCTCTAGCACGCAGCAACTCACCTATCAAATTTATGCGCCATCGCTAGCCGACTACAATCAAGTTATTATTTTCTCCAATATTCAAAAAGAACTTCTAAATAAGTTAGGAGTTCCCAATACGAGAATTGCAGTTATTCCCAATGGTGTAGATAGCGATCGCTATTCTCCAGGTGCTTCCAATATTAAGTCTGAACTGAAAGCTGATGTGCTTTTTCTCTATCAAGGTCGTTTAGCTGCTGAGAAAAATGTCGAAGCTTTGCTCAAGGCTTGGCGCAAATGTCGAATGCCTGAAGGTTGTAAACTTGCGATCGTTGGGACTGGTCCATTACTAGCAGGTTTAAAGACTTTTTATGGTCATGATTCCAGCATTGTTTGGATGGGATATATTGCTGATGAACAAAGGCGTATTGAGATTTTGCGCGGTACGGATGTATTTATCTTACCTTCGCTGGTTGAAGGCTTATCTCTATCATTACTAGAAGCTATGTCCTGTGGAGTTGCTTGCATTGCGACGGATGTGGGAGCTGATGGTGAAGTAATTGAGAATGGAGCAGGGATTATTCTTGATTCTCATAAAGTTACTTCTCAACTTTGTACGCTTTTACCACTATTTGTCGAGCATCCTGAGATGGCAAAGATTATTGGCATTAAGGCAAGGCAGAGGGTTTTAGATCGTTATACGTTGATAAAAAATATTGATCGCTTAGAAGTCCTTTATGAGCAAACCATGAGTCAGCAATGGGTTCGAGTTAGTGCATTCTAGGAATGTAGGATTTGAGCTGATAATCGCTATTTTTGGTTTCAGTCAATCAATTGCGATCGCCTCTCGTCAAGAAGGGCAACCGCATAAAAAAATCAAAGGGAAAGGAGGTGGGTAAGACAAGCAAGATCCCAATCCGCCTTATTCCGTTTCGGCTGCATACTGAACTTAGAAGACTTACACATAAATCATTTAGGATTGCTTTAGTGCAACAAAAATTCTCATTTTTGTTCCTTTTGTTGTGGGAGAATATTTGAGGGGGGGCGCTATTACAGCAATTTTTGATCAACCAAAACACAACAAATTTTTTGAAAGTGTCGCAAAGCTACACTTTCAAAAAATTACTGGTTCAGGGCTGTAAGTTAAAATGAATTAAGAGTAATGATTATTCAATGAACTTTTTCTCGCCAATTGTAGGGTTGCTGTATAAAATTTTAAACGGTAAACCTAATGATGAATTTCAGGATAAGTTTCCAAGTAAATTTATCCTGAAATATACGTTCATATTTTTATTGTTTGCAACCCTAGGGTATTTAGGAAATTATTTTCGGCTACCTTTGTTTTTTGGTGTTGATTTGTTGTTCGGTAGCATTTTTGTAATGATCGCCATATATTTTTATGGGCTCTCAATGGGGGTGTTGGTCTCAGCGGTCGCAAGTACTTATACTTATTTTCTCTGGGGACAGCCCTACGCCGCAGTGCTGTTGATTTTAGAGAGCCTGTGGGTGAGCATTGGGCTGCATCAAGGCAAGCAAAAGCAACCGCGCAACATGGTATTGCTAGTGTTGTCCTATTGGCTATGTATAGGCACACCCCTATGTTGTCTATTTTATTATTTCTTTCTCAAGTTTGGAGTTAGCTCAATTGTTTTAGTTGTTCTAAAACAAGTAATTAATGGGGCTTTAAATGCGCTAATTGCCAGCTTATGTATTAATTATCTGCCACTAAAGCAATGGTTTCAAAAAGGGCAAGGCGATCGCAATCAACAAACCATCCAACAGATGTTATTTCATCTGTTGTTAGCCGCTGTTTTTATCCCGATCTTCACCATTGCTATTTTGACAGGGGCGCAGTCTTTACAGAATATTAACCTTGAAATTGATAGTCAATTGCGTGCAAGTACTTCTTCCCTTAGCTCAGATCTAAAATTTTGGCATCAAAGTAACTCACAGATATTGCGAGAGCTCGCCGCAATCAGTTCCGATACGCAGAATTTAGAACGATTACAGTTTGCTACTACTACCCTAGGTAAAGCCACGTCAACGTTTCTCTATATCTATACTACGGATGCCGAAGGAAATATTTTGACTGCTTTTCCTAATGTTTCTGATTCAGCCAGAGCTAGTCTCAGTAAAGCAATGCTTAAAGAAGATATCTTTCAGCAGGTTAAATCTTCTTTGAGCATTGCTTTTGGGGATATCCACACTGATGAAATTACACCAGATTCGCATATCGATGCTGCCGTTCCAATCTTCATGAACAATCGCTTTAATGGGATCATTATTGCAGCTTTGGATCTCTCTCATATTAAAAACTTTTTAATTGAAAAATCAAAAACATGGAAGACTGAAGCTTTTGTTCTTGATCGTCAGAATAAAATAATTTCTAGTACTTCTCCAGATTTCCAAACGGGACAGTTTTTTGATTTGGCTCAGGGCGGTGAAATTCACGCTATTGGGACTGATCATTTCCAATGGTTCCCAACGACAAAAGGACTGTCAGCCATGACTCGCTGGCGCAAGTCCTATTATTTACAGCAAGTTTCGATCAATAACGAGCTCCCTTGGAATCTAGCTGTACGTTTGTCGCCAATTCCATACATTGATATCCTTGAACAACTGCATACCAAAATTCTCGCTATTTTACTAGCAATTATTTTGCCAGCCACGTTAGCAGCAAATTTCCTTAGCCGCAGGTTTGCAAGACCGATCGCTAAATTGATGAGATTGACCACAGATCTCCAACAGGATCTTGCAGTAGATAATGACTTTGTTTGGAAATCTAGCAATCTGAAGGAAATTGATGCCCTTGGCTATAACTTCCAAGTTATGGCGATCGCTCTCCAAGAGAAGTTTCATGAAATTGAAGAAGTAAATCAAAGCCTAGAGATCCGCATCCAAGAACGTACAGCTGAACTCCTTAAAAGTGAAGAACGATGGCAGCTCGCGAGTCAAGCTGCTGATGATGGTATTTGGGATTGGAATATCAAAACTGGAGTCACATTTCGCTCAGATCGTTGGCGCACAATGTTAGGTATGAGCCCCAGTATTGACAATGAAAACCCAGTTGATTGGGTAGATTTGATTCATCCAGAAGATCGCGATCGCCTTTTACAGATACAAGAAGATTACTTCGCTCATCGAATTGATCAATATATAACTGAATATCGACTTCGCTGTCAGGATGGCAGTTATAAATGGATAGCAACTCAAGCCAAAGCTTTGTGGAATGAACAAGATGAACCGATTCGCATGGTCGGAACAAATAATGATATTACTGAGAGAAAACTTGCGATCGCGGCGTTGAAAAAAAGAGAAAGCTATCTCACTATGCTCGTCGAGATTCAGCGCTGCCTACTCGCCGAAAATGTTAGCAATCAGGAATATGGCAATATTTTAGGAATACTGGGCAAAGCTTCTGATTTTTCAAGTATTAAATTATTTGTCTGTGAGGGTCAGCAATTTGATGAACCCGAACTCAACTTGCATTCTGTTTGGTTTGATAAAAATATAAGCCACCCTGAAAAATTAGTACAGACTAAATTCAAGCAAATGATCATTAGTTTGCAATGGTTGCCACGTCTTGCTAATGGAGAGATCATCAATGAATCGTTATCAACTATTTCTGAAGCCGAGAGACCAATATTAACAGTTAAAAATCTTCACTCAATCTTAATGATGCCTATTGTTGTTAGTGGTAAATTTTGGGGCTTTTTAAGCTTCCATGACTACCTGTGCGATCGCTTACGTGATTCTGTGGAAGTGAGCCTATTGAAGATTTCGGTCTCTTCTCTCGCCATGCACCTAGAACGCCAGCAAGCAAAAATGGCAATGTTGCAAGCAATGGAATCAGCCCAAACAGCCAATCGTGCTAAGAGTGAGTTCCTTGCGACGATGAGTCATGAAATTCGCACACCGATGAATGCGGTTATTGGTATGACCAGTTTATTGTTAGATACAGAACTTGATGCTGATCAACAGGAATTTGCAGAAATTGTGAGATTAAGTGGAGATAATTTACTCACAATTATTAACGATATTCTCGACTTCTCAAAAATAGAATCGGGGAAATTAATTTTAGAGAAACATCCCTTTATCCTACGACATTGCATTGAAGAGTCCCTAGATCTTTTAGCTTCTAGTGCAATTAATAAAGGGATTGAGCTAGTCTACTGCATAGGTACTGATGTGCCTGAATGGGTTGTTAGTGATATAACTCGCTTAAGACAAATATTAGTTAATCTGTTGAGTAATGCCGTTAAATTTACATCTAAAGGGGCTGTAACGTTGAGAGTATCTGTAAAAGAAATTGATCAGCGACATCAAAATTATCAATTACTATTTGCAGTTAAAGATACTGGTATTGGTATTCCTAAAGAACGTTACGATCGCCTATTTCAGCCTTTTAGCCAGATAGACTCATCCACAACTCGCCAATATGGTGGCACTGGGCTGGGGCTAGCGATCGCTAATCAATTAACTTTATTGATGGGCGGCGAAATGTCTGTGGAAAGTGAAGTCGGAGTAGGCTCTACTTTTACTTTTATGATATCTACTGTTGCTGATATAAATACAGTAATTCCTAAAGAATGGGATTTGAGTCTTGTCGGTAAACGCATTTTAATTCTTGAAGATAATGACGTTAGTTGTGAAAGCTTAACTACATTTGCTCAAATATTGCAAATGGAAGTACTAGCAACTAACTCTATTGGGCAAGCGATTACATGGCTAAAGAGTGACAAAAAATTTGATTTAGCAATTGTTGATGCTGGTATTCCAATTACTATTAATGAGGATAGTTCTAGGGATAAGAATGACAATTGTGATGTCAGAAATTTAATGCGAATGCAATCAAGCTCACTGCCAATGATTTTACTCGCCCATTCCTTCAGTTGTGATTTCTTTAGTCTTGACCCGATGACAATATGTTTGAGCAAACCAATTAAGCGATCGCAGTTATATAATTCTTTATTAAAGCTATGTAGCCATCATTCTCAAACTGCAATTCAACCAAAACAGAAAGATGTTTCGCATTTTGATGAAAATTTTGCTAACAAATTCCCTTTAAAGATTTTGCTAGCCGAAGATAATATTGTCAATCAAAAAATTGCTACTCGTTTTCTTAATCGCTTAGGATATCGTGTCGATGTCGTGTCCAATGGCATAAAGGTTTTAGCGTCGATATGTCACCAAAACTATGATGTAATTCTGATGGATGTACATATGCCAGAAATGGATGGATTAACTGCTACAAGAAGAATCGTGGCTGAGTTTCCCCAGAAGCCTTGGATTATTGCGCTAACTGCCAATGCCATGCAAGGCGATCGCGAGATGTGTTTAGAAGCAGGAATGCAGGATTATGTGAGCAAACCTATTCAAATCAAGGAATTAACCCAAGCTTTAGAAAAAGCGTATAGCGCGTTGCGCTTAAACCCAAATCAATAAAATTGGATGGCGCGGCTCCGCCGTGCCATCCAATTTTATTGGTTCTTTATTTTACAAAGTAGAGCTTGCCCAGAGAAGATAGTCGCGATCAACAGCGATCGTAGGTATGGCAATAATTTCTGGGGTTTCGTAAGGATGTAGCGATCGCAGTCTACTCACCAGCGCTTCATAATTGGTTTGTAAAGTTTTGATTAGGGCTAAATGCTCAGACTCATGACAGAGTTTATCTTCCCATATGTAGGTAGACATCATGGCAGGCATGATCTGCACACAAGCCGCAAGTTTTTCTTCAACCAATAAATTGGCAATACTTTGAGCCTGAGTAATTTCAGGGAAAGTTGTCATGATCACGATTAAAGTCGGTTCAGTACTTGACATGATTAATCATCGATAAATAATGGAAGTATCAATTCTCATTATAAAAATCGGTTTTTTGAAATCCCACCGCAGGGGGGCTTTCAAAAAACCGATTTTCGTGTTTCAAGTGTCCTTGGCGCTAGAAACATTTCATAAAGAGAATTGCTAAAATGGAAGGCGATGCCTTCCATTTTTTTATTTTATGATGTAGTTTCTGGAGTGTCACTTGTCGATTCGGTAGTTGCAGCACTAACTGATGCTGATTCTTTCTGAGCACGTTTTTTGCGTTCAGCTTCCACCATATCGGCGATCATTTGACGTGCTTGCTCGATCTTGTCGAGATTAGAGCGATATAGATCAATATCTTTTAGTAGGCGATCGCTACCAAATTTCAGCGTTTCGCCCACTAACTTGATTACTTCTTCCCGCTTAGAGCTATCGGCAATATCGTCAGGATCGCTGATCTCTAACAAAGCATATAGCCCCACGCCGAGCAGACGACTGTATTTAAAGTTTTCTTTGCTAGCGATCGTGTGTAATTGCCCAGATAAAGGTTCAAGGTTGATACCAGAGTCTAAGTTGGTCAATATGGCTTTAATGTCACTAGGCGATCGCGTCGCTAGATCGCTCAGAGTTGTGGCATCTTGGCGAATGCGATCGGAGTCAAATTGCAGAGCTGAACACAATGCATGAAATACGGCAAAGCGATCTGCTTCAGGCTTATAACCCACCGTAAAGCGATCGAAAGTTGTCACAAAACCTAATGCAAAAATTGCATCATAAACAAATGTTTGATTTACTTTCAGCAGATGGACTTCCACCAAAAGCTCATCTACAACCCGTCTATAGACTTGATTGACTGGCTTGGGGAAGGCTAAATAAAAATCTTTTTTAGTATCAGAAACAGTACGAACGGTATTCACAGTCAACAAAACCTAAAGACAAGATAGTTAAAATTATCATCGCACAGTTAGCCATAGCATCAGTCTATCGCTGTAGATAAATTTGATCCTAAAAAGCTAGTAGCAGTGCGAAGCACTGCTACTAGCTTTTTAGGATTTTATGTATAAAATTAGGAGCAGCGCCAAGTAGTAGGATAGTCATTGCCTACCCTACGCAGAGCAATTTAAGCGATCTATATTAAAAAAATTTAGGTGAATTTAGCCATGAATTTAGCTCAGCTAATTTCCGAAATCGCAGCAAAATATGCCGATAAACCAGCGATCATCTTTGCAGGCAAAACTTGGACTTACCAAGAATTCGATCGCCAAGTACAGAATTATGCAACTAGCCTCGATCTCTTGGGACTCAAAAAAGGCGATCGCGTAGCAATTCAACTGCCAAAATGCATTGAGTTTTTATTTTTTCATTTTGCGGTTCTCTCCATCGGCGCAATCTCTCTACCTCTAAATCCAGATTATCGCCCTGAAGAAATCGTCTATTTTTTAACGGATTCAGGTAGTTCACTGTTTGTAACTAATAGTGAGCTTCTCAGCAAAGTTCGAGCAGCAATTCAAGATTTACCAGAATTAAAAATCCTACTCAAAGAAGAATTTCTGCCACCAACGTCTGAAGTAATTCCTCCAGAATACCCCACTGGTGGTGATGATATTGCAATGATCTGCTATACCTCAGGCACAACGGGACGTTGCAAAGGTGCAGCAATTTCTCATCATAATCTTATTGCCAATATAAAAGCTTTACACAAAGCTTGGGAATGGAGCGATCACGATATTTTGCTGCATGTCTTGCCCTTGTTTCATGTGCATGGATTGAATGTTGCGGCTCTGGGCTGTCTATATGCAGGCGCAACCATGATCATGTTTGAGAAATTTGAACCACGTCAAGTCTGGGAAACCCTAGCATCAAAAAGCTGTACCTTGTTCATGGGCGTTCCCACTATTTATCAACGACTGATCAATGAGTGGGGAAAATTGGAATCTCAGGCAGATTTACAGAAGATGCGCCTATTCGTCTGTGGTTCCGCTCCCTTAAGCGATCAGCAGTTCTATCAATTTGAAAATATTACAGGTTTTTGCATTCTTGAACGCTACGGCATGACCGAAACAGGAATGAATGCCTCGAATCACATCGTACCAGAACATCGCAAAGCCAAGAGTGTTGGATTTCCTCTGGAAGGTGTAGAAATTCGGATAGTTAATCCTGAGGGTAAAGATGTGGCGCTCTCAGAGGTCGGCGAAGTCTGGATACGTGGCGCAAATGTTTTTCAAGGCTATTGGGGAATGCCAGACAAAACAGCAGAATCATTTACGGATGGATGGTTCCATACTGGCGATCTTGGATTCCAAGATCCTGATGACGGCAATAGATTGTACTTAGTCGGTCGCGCTAAGGAATTAATTATCACTGGTGGATTTAATGTCTATCCCAAAGAGATCGAAAATGTTCTCGAATCCCACGAATCTGTCAAAGAATCAGCAGTAGTTGGCTTACCTGACAATGATTTTGGCGAAAAAGTCGTGGCAGCGATCGCCCTTAAAGAAGCGATTAATATTACACCTGAAGAGTTAATTGCCCATTGTAAAATTCGTCTAGCCGCCTACAAATGTCCGAAGCAAATATTTTTTATTTCTGAACTCCCCCGCAATGCGATGGGAAAAATCCAGAAAAATATTTTAGTCCAACAAGTTAGCACTCTCCTTTAGAATACTCGAACCAAAAAGTAAGTAAGTTGCAGTGTGAACACTGCAACTTACTTACTTTTTGGTTCGGCTATCTTGCCAAGCATTGCCAATTCCTTGCAACACACCACGACCGATTAAGCCAATACCTCTCCCAATCACATTGGTTAACACATACACAAACCCACTACCAATAAAGGCGATCGCAGATTTTAGCCGTGGGGCGATCGCATCTTGTAGCTCTAGCGCTAAAGTAACAGCAAGCTGAACCCCTTCTAAATTTTGTAACTCTTGATTACGTGGCGTATAGATATTTACTTTTCTGATCCCGTGATCAGAAAATGTCAACAACATATGACGACTTTCAAAGATGAATCGTGGGTCAGAGATGTACTTTTCTATGCGATATTTCCAAGATAAATCATTGCGAAATCGTTCAATTTCACGAGTAGCAAGTAGATTGTAGCGATAGAAATTATGTTTGATTTCTTCAATATTCGCAAAATTATTTAGAAGTGGTTGAATTACCGCATTAGCAATTTGAATAATCAAATTGTCCAAGATTAATTCCACCCTCTGCATCGCTTCCGCTGTTCCTATAGATGCTGTAGAATTATCAACTATTAATTCTGTCTCAAATAATAAATGCGATAGAAAATTATCAAATTGCGGGATCTTATCTAAAAATTCTATTTTTATGATGTCTACATCATTAAGCAAAACATCCACGACATTAACCTCAGCATCAATATTAGCAATATCATTCAGAACGTAATATTTACCGAAGAAATTAATTACAGTTTCCTGCCAAATACTTTTTAAAATGTCAGGTATTTTTACTTCTAATTGTGACGGGTTAATTTGAGAAAAACGTAAATCAGTAATACTTTGTTCAATCTGTCGCAAAGCAATATAAAGAAGTTGACGTTTTTTTTCGTCTTTTAAAACATCAATTTCTAAAGGGGTTTTGCTGGAATTTAAGAAGCTAGATTGCAGTTTCTTAACGGTTTTATCCCACAGACTCGCTTGAACAGCTAGGGCATCATTGCTTGATTTCTGCTCATACTGATTTTGTGCTGTATTACTTGAGCGATCGCTGATTTCCTGATTAGGTTGAGATATCTCCTCACAAATATTTGGAACATTACTCACAGAATCATTAACTGACGCTGTTTTTTGTCCCCATAGTCGATTAACCAGCCAACGTGCGGCTTGTAATTCTCGCGCCTGTCCCGCTAGAACCATTTTGGTAATCTGATCACCAAGATGATCATTATTGGTATTAGCCAAATTTGCCTTCACCTCAGCTAATACTCGATCAATTTCTCGCATTCCCGACAAATAGAAATTACGCCGTACGATCGCCACTACAGTCTGCTCAGACAAGTTTTTCACAAGGGAATCGGATTGATTGAGTTGGGCAGTTGGCTCAGTACTGAGTCGAATGCGATCGCCCAAATATCGACGACCTGAAGCAACTTGGCGTATAGCGATAATTAATTCGTCAGGATTAGTCCTCTTTAGGCAAAATCCCTCAACACCAATCCGCCAAGCTGTCTGCGCCAATTCAGGAGATTGGTTAGAGCTCAAAAGCAAAATTGGCAATTTGGGATATTCAGATTTTAATCGCTGGCATAGTTCTAAACCAGATTGCTGACTACTTTCTCCTAACTCCAAATTTTTTGCACCTAAATTCAGATCGAGAATTACTAAATCAAAATCTAATTCTTCTTGCAAAATCCCTAAAGTTTCGTCAACCGACTCCGCATCGGCAACCACTTCTAAATCTGAAAATTGAGCTAGCCACGATCGCATCCCCATCCGAAAAATGCGATCGGCATCAATTAAAAGTAATTTATATAGCTCGTCACTCATTGGGAAATTGGACAGACGATTTTGCTCAATATATCTTAAAGTTCTACAGTTAAACTAATATTCAAATAAATGGCAAAAATATTGTCAGAATTTCGCCATCAAAGGCTGCGCTGGTGGAATGCATTCTCACGGTAAGCTTACCTCCTAGAGCTTTTAGCAAGGTCTTCGTAGTTGGCAAACTCAAACTTAAGGTTCCTGTTTCAGGTTGGAGCATTAGCCATTGCCCAACGGCTTTGAGCAATGGTAAATCACCTCCACCTTGTCGTGTTACCTGCGATTGAAACTGTAATTTTAGATATTCACCCGCACTGGTTAGGATTAGCTGAATATGACTATCGGGCGGAAAACTACGAACTAAGCGATCGACTAAACCATTGAGAACTTGAGATAGCAGTAAGCCATTGCTATAAATCGCAGGAATCTCCGTAGGTAAAATCATTTCTAGAGAAATCTGTCTTCTTCCTGCATGTTCCTGCCAACGCATAAATCCATCGCTCAAAATATCTTCGATTTGTGTCGCTTCCAACATAATCGGGTAACTATCGAGTTGCGCCGCCTCAAAAATCAGATTAAACCTTTCAATCTGTTCTGTACATTCAGCATCAACTCGATCTAATCGTGTCTTCATTTCCGCCGATATATCTTTGCGCCGCTTTAGAGATCGCACCAACATCCGAATCGTAGTAAGAGGAGTGCGCACCTCATGGGTAATAGCTTTGATAATATCGACTTCTTGGATTTCAGGAATCGGCAACTCCTGATGAATTGAAGATTGCGCCATCAAAACTGCACCAAATCTTGCCATGATTTGATAAGGCGGCAATATGAGTGGAAATTTTTGGAGCTTAGTTTGTAATAGAGTTTGCTGTTCAGTGCGACGAATTCGCGGTAAAAGTACTGCGATCGCAGCTTTAATGGCTGTAGGATGAAGCGACCAGACGCAGCTATGACTTTTTGCCGAAGATAGTACTAAGACACAGAAACTCTCAGTAACTAAAATACAAAACCATTCTTGATGGAGACTATCTGCTTTGGGGATCGAGACAATTTGTGTATTTCCAATCGGCAAAGAAGCAGTCGGAAATAATGAAGATTTACTGGTAGTAAATACCCAAGTTTGTAATTCCGTCTGCCGATAGGCTGCATTCGGGAAAATATACGGATGATGAGTTAGCAACAGCCCTTTCAGCTGGCTGTGAATCGAAAATTGCTGAAGGACAGCGATCGCTTGATACCAGAATTCCTTCGCATCAGTTTGGTGCAACTCTTCGACAAACTCATGGGTTTGTAGGTCTTGATGCAGAGCCTCATATATTGTTGCCAATCCTGTTGCCAAGTTTAGTCATCCTTAAGCTAGTTATACGCTTACGCTTTTAGGAAAAATCAATATTGCATCTTCAAACTGTCTACAACAGCTTGAAAATGCAAAACCCATATTTTTCTTGGCTTGCGGTTTTCACATTGTGCTTGCCAACATGAAAACCGTGATAAGTGCCGTTTCCTAAAAAATAAAATTAACGACCTTGAGCGAGAGCAACTTCAGCGCGGTCAAATTCTTGTAATAAGCGATCGCGCACTTTTGCAGGTACAGCTCGTTTGTTCGAGCCATTGTAATATCCTGCCAATGTATTCAACGCCGTTGACATTGTTGTATAGGAATACAAACCACCTTTTTCGCGATCGGCTCGATAACGAGATACATAGGCATTAATTTTATATCTTGCTGACGTTTTTACCGCAGCACGGTTTTCAGCATCTTCAGCAAGATTAATAGCTTCACGTAAAGTTTTCAGGGTATCGGTCGTATCAGCGATGTAATTACCTGTCAAATCTGCATTGACAAGCGTTTGTATTTCTTTCGTTGATAACGATTCGCCCTTTTTGGCAAACAATGCTGCATTAGCTGCTGGCGTAAAACCGCCAAGTACTACTAGAGCCGCCAATGCAAACGCGATCGTTGATCGATATAAGCCTTTTAAAGCACCATTTAAAACTTCTAAAGACTTAAATAAAGACTCGTATTTTGCCTTCATATTTTATAAAAATATATATTTGTTGTCCCTTTAATCTTATTGCTTTTCGGGCAAACTCCCCTAGTATCAAAAGGAGGGGATCATAATGTCAGGAAGCTATGACATTATGATCCCCTATTAAATTTTCTCCAGCAAACGCCACAACAATTACGGGTATTTGGTTTTGGCTGAGTATTTTTACTGAAAACATCCTATAAACTAGTCTAAACCAATAGAAGATAACCCTTCCAGCCATTGACCTTCTCAGAAAATTTGGCAAAATGTATTTAGCTACAAACCGAATCCTCAGTTCCAAGCAACTGAGGTAGACACAATTAAAAGCAGTTGGAGGTTAATTATATGGCGAGGGAACGTCCTCCCCTAGAAGAAATGACCTTGCGTCAGCTTCGCAAAGTAGCAGCAGAGCTAGAGATTTCTCGTTACAGTCGAATGCGAAAATCTCAGTTACTAGCTGATATCCAAACTATTCTTACGGCTCAAGGTGCAGCCTCAAACCAAGCAGATCGTAGTAACTCGGAGACACAAGAAATCGTGGAAGCATCAAAGTTTAATGTCGGTAGTGAAGAAACAGAAGAAAATCTAGAATCGCTTGCTGCCATTGATCAAAGTATCGGTGATTTGCCAAGTGGTTACGGTGAAAGCCGAATTGTCCTATTACCTCGTGATCCCCAATGGGCTTACGTATATTGGGATGTTCCTAATTCTCAGAAAGAAGAATTGAGAAAGCAAGGCGGACAGCAGTTGGCACTTCGTTTATATGATGCCACCGATGTTAATTTGGATTACCAAACTCCTAATAACTTACAGGAATATAACAGCGATGAACTCGCTCGCGAATGGTATTTGCCAATTCCTATTAGCGATCGCGATTATGTAGCTGAACTTGGCTATCGTTGTGCTGATGGTCGTTGGTTAGTACTAACCCGCTCTAAAGTAGTTCACGTTCCTCCTGTATTTCCTTCGGAATGGGTCGAAGACAACTTTATTACTGTTCCTTGGGATCAAACTCTTAAGGGTCAAACCTTCTTCACTCTGGTTCCTCCCGCCAAGAAGGTTGCACCCGTGCCCGAAGAAACAACCACTAGCGATAGCTCCTACGACGAAATCTTTAATATTGCCCGTGAAGCAGAAGTCCAGAGAATCTCTGGCTCTCTCTATGGCTCTATGCAGCATGAAGCTATGGCTCCTCAGTCTCTTAGCTCCTACGTCTTCCCATCTGGTGCAGGTCTATTTGCAGGTGCGGCAGGTGCAATCAGTGCAAGTGGTATTAACTACTCTGGCATTGGCATGTCTAGCTACAGCTTCTTCTCTAGCGAAGCGCCTATTCGTCCTCGCCAGTTCTGGTTGGTTGCTGACGCTGAGTTGATTGTCTATGGTGCAACTGAGCCTGATGCTTCGGTTACTATTGGCGGTCGTCCTATCAAGCTCAATCCAGATGGTACATTCCGTTTCCATACTTCTTTCCAAGATGGCATTCAAGATTATCCCATCTTTGCAGTTGCTGCGGATGGAGAACAAAATCGGGCTATTCACATGAAGTTCGAGCGTCAAACCCTTGAGCGACGGACTAACACCAAAGAAGAAGCTATTCCCGAATGGATTAGCTAAATTTCTAATCAAAAAAAAGAGAGTTGCGGTGCATAGCGCCGCAACTCTCTTTTTTGGTTTAAGTATCTCAGCATAATTAAGTACTTACGCAAAATAAATTACCAAAACCCGTAAAACTATGCCCCTGCAGAGGCATAGTTTTACGGGTTTTGCTTTGGAATTAATTATGCCGAGATACTTATAGCAATGAAAGTTTTGCTTAGGACATAAAACCCAAATAGCGGCGCTTCGCGCCGCCTTCATTTATTTGGGTTTTGATTAGTCCTAGCTATCTCTTTCATTGCTATATATCAATTCTAAAAGAGTGGCACCACTTCTTTGAATTAAAATCCTTACAGGGTTAGGGTTTTAATTCAAAGAAGTGGCGTAGCCATTTCATGCTTTTTAAAAAACCTTACTGGGTTTGGTTTTCAATTCCCAAAAGTGTCGCCACACTTTTGGGAATTGGTATAAGATCGTTATAGAAAATCTTGGTAGTCTGATTTAAAGGAATCTATGCAGCCTAAAGCCTTACAACCTATAGCTAAAGATGAATACAAAGACAATTTAGTCGATCGCATGTTTATCTGGCTATTTTCTCTCAAAATGTCACAGGCTCTGGGCAAAGGAACTGAAATCAGTGGCTATGATGGCTTTGTCGAGCTGTCGAAACAAATTATGCAGGGACGTAATGCTCAAGAACAGCAAATAATTGTGGCAAAAGTGCTGCAATCTTTAGTGCCCTCACCCGCACTCTGGGCAATTCGCACATTTTTTGCTCCGACAAGACTGGTATGCGTTCTCAATGCATGGTTTGCAACCAAAATGTTTGAGTGGTTAGTAGGTCCCTGTGAATTAGCTGAAGCTGAGATAATTTTGGAAGATGGAACGTTGCGATCGCAACCTTCGGCAGTACAGATTAAAAAATGTCGTTATTTGGTAGATAGTGGCTGCGTGGGCATGTGTGTCAATATGTGTAAAGTTCCTACTCAAGAATTTTTTACTGAGAAGTTTGGCATTCCGCTCACCATGACTCCCAACTTTGAAGATCTCAGTTGCAAAATGATTTTTGGTCAAATCCCTCTCAATCCAGCAGATGATCCTGACCACAAACAACCATGTTTAAAGCAACAATGTCCGACCGCAAGTTTTGCTGCCGCCGCTTGTCCTAAGCTCAATTAACACAAAGCCCAGAACTAGAGTTGCGGCGCTTCGCGCCACAACTCTAGTTCTGGGCTTTACAGCAATTGCCGATTAGACGAGCCACAATATAAATTTTGAAAGCGTTGCGAAGCAACGCTTTCAAAATTTATATTGGTTTGGGTTTGAGCACAAAGTTGTATGTTTTATGCCAATTCACAAAAGAGGAACGACACTTTTGTGAATTGGCATAAAACAAGCTCTGTAATGGCTCTTAGTGGTGCAGAAAAGCCTTAAAAGCGTTGACGCACATAGATTCTCATAATGAGACAGGAGATAGGGAAGGGGCAAAACATGAGATACTCAAGTTCCTCAACAAAAGTTCTCATGCAAATACCC
>JBIKYZ010000177.1:0-11013 GCA_044354985.1 Pseudanabaena sp.
AAGGGTAGAAAGGTTATGGATGGTTTCAAAGAAAATCTACCTATTGTTTTTGATGAATATCTTCCTAAATGGAACTATAGAGCCATTCCTCAAAATGCATAAGTTATTTATTTTTCATTCCTTAGCATCTCCAACGGGTTTAACTGGCACAACTTCAACTACTCCAACTGGCACAACTTCAACTACTCCAACTGGCACAACTACTACTACTCCAACTGGCACAACTACTACTACTCCAACTGGCACAACTTCAACTGGGACAACTTCACCTACTTCAACTGGCACAACTACTAATACTTCAACTGACATAACTTCAACTACTCTAACTGGCACAACTACTACTAAAGCCAAAGAGATTATTGAAAATATTATAAAGGAACTAAAAAGAACATCAAAAATCACGAATAGCCCTACCGCAGTAGTTTATCCCGTGATTTTTGATGACCGTATTGAGATTTTGGTTATATCTCCAAGTGGAAAGATAGTCCAAAAAACCAACGCAGATATCTCTAAACAGGTTCTATTAAAAGTAATTTCAGACTTTCGAGCCAACCTGCGGGATGCCAGTTCACAAGATTATCTGGGTGAAGCTCAAAAGCTAAATGATTGGATTGTCAAGCCAATTGAAACAACGCTGCAATCAGAAAAAATAGGTACTATCGTTTTTGTGATGGATGGAGACTTACGAGTAATTCCAACAGCGACTCTCCATGATGGCGAAAAGTTTCTGATTGAGAAATATGCGATCGCCAATGTACCCAGCTTTAGCTTAGCGAGATTAGAAGAACGCGATCGCAAAAACAGTCGTGTACTGGCGATGGGCTTAACCAAATCTGTGCAAGGGCTTTCAGCATTACCTGCGGTAAATACGGAGATCAACAATATTGTCAGCAAAGATAATGCTCAATCATTATTAACAGGTAGTTCTTTTATTAACGAAGACTTTACCCTGATGAATATGCAAGCACAGAGAAAACAACAAGATTACGGCATCATTCATCTAGCTACACACGCTCAGTTTTTGAGCAATAAAGCTGACGGAGCATTCATTCAATTTTTTGACGATCGCCTTAATATCAGACAAATTCCTAAACTCAATTTTGATAATCCTCAAGTCGAAATGTTGACATTGAGTGCTTGTGAGACCGCCGTGGGCAAAAATCTTGGTCTGGGAGGACTATCTGTAACTTCAGGTGTTCGTAGTGTTTTAGCTTCTCTCTGGCCAGTCAGTGATGCTGGCACTGTTCCTTTAATATTGAGCTTTTACAGTCGCTTTTCCGATGCCCCAAGTAAAGCGGTTGCCTTACAAAAAGCCCAGTTATCAATTATTAGAGGCGAAGTTAAAATCGAAAACAACAAAATTATTGGTATTCCTAGCTTACCAATAATTTCTCTACCTTCAGATAGCCCAAAAGATGTAAACCACCCATATTTTTGGTCTTCTTTTGTACTCATTGGCAGTTGGTTATAACATACCTTTAAATCAACAATTCCTGTTTATTCCCATAAGGATTCTAACCTGCATTATTCATGAGAACTCAAAAGAGAATAAATTGCATCCAATCAATCAAAAAAATAGAACAAAATCCCAGTAGTGGCAGGTTTAGAGACAAGTCAATGGTTTACCGATAGATTTGTCTCTAAACCTGCCACTACGCATTATAGGTATATTCCATTTACGGACTTATTGAACTTGCGATCGCATACTTCTCAATTCCGCAATTTCTGTCAAGCTTAGCCCAGTCGCTCGACTAATAGCATCATCATCCAGCACATCCAGCAATTTCCCAGCCATTTCTAGCATAGCCTCCGTTTTGCCTTGCTCCAAGCCCTGCTTGAGAGCCTTGACGATCGCATTATGTTGATCTTGGATAAAGAACTCCTGATGTTGTAACTCGTCTAATTCTTCAGGCGAAAGATTTCCTTCTCTGGCAAACTCAAAGGCTTGCTTAATTTCTGGCACAAGATTCATACTCTCTGGAACAACATCTAAATCAATCGCATGTTTGAGAAAATATAGCCACTTGTCTGCCAAGGTTTCTAGCACCATCAGTGCTTTATCAAATTTTGGCAACTCGACAAATACCAGTTCCAGATCGTAGATAGGATAGTCAATCAAAAAATCTTTCTCTTTTAAAATAAACCGAGAAGACAATTGATTTATTTCGGGAAACATCACAAAATCAGTAATTGTCAGCGCAATCACAGGATTAAGTTGCGAGTATGATTGTCCGATGCCGAGTTGAATGGAATAAGCTTTGGCAGCATTGTAGAGAATCCGCTTCTCAAATCCTTCAATATTTAACACCTGCATTTCAATAATTACGCTTGTGCCATTATCCAGCTTAGCTTTGACATCGAGATAGGTATCCTTAACACCTCGGATGCGTGGAGCTAAATAAGGATTAAGGATTTCTAATTGCGAGATTCTGCTCTGACCATCGTAAAGCATCGCATTCAAAAAACTGATCAAGACATCATGGCTTTGTTCGGAGCCAAAGATTTTCTTGAAGGCAAAATCAGTTTTTGGACTAATAAATTTCATATGCTTCAGTTAGATCTTGTCTCAATTAATCCTAACACTCTCCATGGTCGCGAGATCTCCTTACACTCAAGTGCGTTGTTCAGAGCTAAAATCTGTTAAAACAGGTTAATTTTGTTACATGGACAATCTCAACTCCCAATGGCAACATCAATATCGGGGCAGTACCTGATGGTAAATATGAACGGATTACGCCTGAAGGTATTCCTCTTAGCCTCGATCTGCCGATCGCAACTCAACAAGAATTGGGCATTACCAAACTGATTGCAGGAATTGATTTGCCGAAACTACTTGCTGGTTTGGAGATTATCGCACCGACTCGGGCGGGAACTGCGATCGCATCGGACAATCTCACGAATGGCGGTAGCATTGTGTCTGAAGGTACTGGTTTTAACCCCACATCATTTTCGCTGACCAATGCAGCTTTACCAGCAACCAAGAAAGTTGTGAATATATTTGGCTATTTCCTAGTCGAGAGGATTTAGAAGGACTCACACCAAGATTAGATGATCAAGATCTAGAAGTTAGCTTCATAAAAGTTCTCTGTCCTGACCCATCTCTCGCCTCTGCTCAGACAACTTCCATTCCTACTTGTAAAAAATAAACCCTGAGTTTTAGTTACGTTGTTCTATTCCATTTTGAATATTCGTCACATTAGAAGGTGGGCGAGTCCAATTAAAGTCGCTAATCCGTATTAGAAATTCTCCTAACCCTTGATTAGGATTGTATCGAATCAATACAGAATAGGTACGCCTTGCATATTCCAAGGAATATACAGAATCAAATAAAGTGCCAGTATCTAAGTTCCAACTTTGCTGAACACCAAGGCGAATTGGCCCGTAAATTTGTTGAACTAATCCTGCTGTAAAGACTCTAACATCAGAAACCTGATCAAAGAAGAATGGTGATTTACCGCTAGAAAATGCTTGAGTATAGCTCAAGCTTAAGCTCGTATAATCAAGAAAGTCTTTAGCGAACTGACCAACCTCTGCCGATAATCCCGCAGTTCCATAGAGAACAGACTGATTTGATCCATTAGAATAAAAAGAATTTACACCTTGTGCTGTCAAAAAAGCATCTAGTCTTGGCACAATTGGTTTTGGAGAGAATCGTAGTCCTGTTTCCTTTTCGGCTGGTGCTGGCTCACCTCGCAACAGAGGAAAAGCTCGACTAACAATGGCAGCACCTTGGACACGGATCAATGAACCAATGGTACTCGGTTGCAAATCAGATCGAAGCGCCCCAACTAACTGAGCAGAAATTTGATAGCTTAGAGAAATATTGGAATCTCCAAGAACATAGTTGGGAGATAACAAAGTGGTTCCCAAAATGTTGTTTACATCCTGAAAGCCCAGCGAACCATTGAATATCCGATCGCGAAAAGCATACTGTGAGAGCAAAGTATGGTTACCAAATACTGGCATCTGATAGCTAGCATTAAAACGCAATAAGGAATCAATCTTTGAAAAATCTAAACCTGCAAAACTCGCTCTTGTAGATAAGCTTGAGCCGTCATCAAATGCTCCATTTAAGGTAGCAACAACCCCAATAATATCGACACCTGAAAATCCAGTCTGACCAGAAAAAGCACGTTGTATAAGCAATTGGGGGGACAATTGGAAATTCAAGTTGGATTGGGTAATCACATCAAAGCTTTGTTGGTAAAAAATACCATCGCGATCGCGGCGGTCAAAACCAACTAAGGCCGGGGCAAAGCGCTGAAAACGATCAAGCGTAATACTATTAACTGGCAGTGGCAGAGAAAATCCCTGATCAAAAACAATACGCGGAGATTCCAGATCGAGACGATTTTGCGTTGGTGAAATCGGGGTTAAGGTAGCTTTACTGGTAGTAAGTTCCAGTTCAGGAGGAGTGAAAGGATCGTTGGTCACCCGCAAATTTTCGGCAGTCCAAGTATCTCCATCAATTATTAAACGTTCAGCAATAAACCCAATGCGACGCACTTGTCCTTCAGCACTATTCCCAGAACCGATAGGAGCTATGGTGATCGAGTTAGTAGCTAGTTCTGACGGCGATCGCGACACCTCAGAACTTTGCAGAGTGCCTAGGTCAACAGCACCTGAGGCATTGAGTAGCTCTCCCTTAACATTACTGTAATTATAAGTAAGCTTTGTACCACGTATCTTTTGGTCACCGCGTGTAAAAAACACATTACCTTCGGCAACAACTTCCTGCGTTTTGGTATTTAATTGGACACGATCAGCTTTGAGTTCCGATTTTTTATAATTAATTACCACATTACCTTCAGCGACAAACACCTGAGTATTAATGTCATATTCTTGCCGATCGCTAACCACGTTTAACTTTTCACCCACGCGCGGCGGTAAGGGTGGGCGTGGCTTATCTTTAGGCTTTGGCTTCGGTAAACTATTTGGCTTGATGGGGCCAGCTTGAGAGATCAGAGTTGTTCTGACTTGCTGAGCGATCGCATCGGGATCAGGCAAGCTCTCTAAAAAAAGCTGTAGCTGAGATTGCACCTCTATTGGCAATTCAGTAGGCAATCTAGAAATACGACCATGAAACGCTGACGAGGACGACAGCGTTTGGCTAGAGCTAGCCTGTCTCACCTCAGCATAGGAGCTAGGTGGCAGTTGAGTTGAAGGCAGTGGTAAGAAATCCATACTTCAACTAAGTTTACAGGATTTTTCTCTGAGATATAGCGATAAACTACTGAATAAAATAAAACCACGCACAGCGTGGGTTTTATTTTACGGCAAAGCTCGCCTAGTTGCGGATTTGCACGGGCATGAGCAAATAAGTCATTTTGGTTGCCCCAATTGGTACAAGCACCGCAGGACTGGTTGGATTGTTCATCTGGATTTGAATTTCATTACTCGGTAGAGCCTTTAATCCATCCAGTAAATATTTGACGTTAAAGGCAATTTCCACATCTTCACCCGAAATTTGAGCAGGCAGAGATTCACGTCCAGCGGCAACATCTGGCGCTTCAACTGAGAGAGAAATTTCTTGCCCTATAGAATCAATTGTGATTTTGACGATGTTATTTTTCTGGTCAGCCAATACTGCGATACGTTCCAGCGCCGATAGGAACAATTTACGCTCAACCGTAACTTGACGATCAAATCGGTTGGGAATTAGTTGGCGATAGTTGGGATAAGTACCATCTAACAAACGGGAAATTAAGATTTGATTAGCACTTTGAAAAATCATATTAGCCCTATCAAACTTAACTGCGATCGCACCCTCAGTTTGTTGGTTGAGCATCCGTTCTAGTTCGCGCAAGGCTCTAGCAGGAATCGTCACCTCCAGATTAGTAGTCACGGTATCCCCCGTCACAGGAGGCTCATCGGCATCCAAAAATCCTGTTTGCACAACAGATAAGCGATGTCCATCAGTAGCAGCAAACTCTAAGCGATCGGCAGTAGCCGTCAGATGCACACCCGTAAGAATTCGCTTAGTCTCATCAGCTGAAGTTGCAAACAGGGTTGAGGACAAACCACTCAACATCGACTCAACAGGCAAATAGGTAGTTTCGCCATCTTCACCAATTTGAGGTAACTCAGGAAACTCTTCGACAGGTAAGCCATGCATTTGATAGCGTCCTGAACCACAGACAATCGAGACCATCGTGTTGTCCTTGTCCACAGTGATCGTGATGTCTTCATCAGGAAGGCGCGACACAATGTCGTTAAGTAACTTTGCAGGCAGAGTAATCGATCCCGCCTCTACAACTTGGGCTGGGAATGAGACCTGAATACCTAGATTGAGATCAAAGGCAGTCATACCAAGACTTTGATTGGAGCCGTCAGCGTCTAATCGAATGTTTGCCAGAATTGGATGGGTGGGGCGAGATGCGACCGCACGACCGACAAGGGCAAGATTAGCAGCGAGTTGGTTTTGGGGACAGACTAGTCGCATAGTTTGATAGAAAATTTTCTAAACTTGAGGGTGAGAGCAAAGATAACAACGTTAAATTTTGAATGAATTTAGATTCTAAAAAGTGCAGTTGAGACTTGAGGGGGAAATTCTAGAAGATTTCAAAATTTGAGGATTTTTTGAGGTTTAAAGATTTTTGGAAGAAACAAAAAATGTATTTAAAATTACTTTGCTGAGATTTTTTGAGAGCAGAATTTAAACGAGATTTTCTAAAATAATTTTTTTCTGAAAAGCTTTTTAATTTTGATTTTTTTGATTTGTGGAAGCCAATCATACCATCGTTGGAATTTTTTACAATATCAAAATCCAAATTTATTTTTTTCATTGATTTTTCGTTTGATCTAATTATTACTCTTTAAAGAATAATAAATCTTTAATAGTAGTAATAGGGGCTGTGGAAAATGTGGAAAACTCAAAGAAAACTATATACAATAGTCCTCCTAGCGTTTTTTACCTGTGGAAAAACCTGTGGATAAACTGGCTAGTTTTCCACAGGGTATAAATACCTATCAAAAGTTTTCCACATTTATACAAAAGTTTTCCCCAGATATCTCCATCTTTTCCACAGAAAGACAGTAGTTATCCACAAGTTTTCCACAGGTAAAAAGCAAACATCTAGATTTATTAACAGATCTATATCAGAAATATTCACAAAAAACTCTTTTGAGGTTTATAGGTAAAATCTTAATAATACTTAAATAAACAGAGTTTATTAAGATCTATATTGCTTTTACTAATTTTATGATTTGGAATATTAGACCTTAATTAGAGATCGTGATCGTCAATTTCTGCTCAATGAAACCAGAAATACTGCTGATAAAAATTAGTGATCACTCTTAGTAACAACCAATTTTTCCCTGCGATTCCTTGCAGATTGATATAGTAATGAAAATTGAAATTGCTTGATTTGAGTTTTAAATATAAAAAATAGGTTTGAAAATTATGATTAAAATATTGCTCAAAAATTTATTTTCCCAGCTATGTTTTGGGTCGATCGCTTTACTAATTAGCTTTAATTTATTGACAGGTAATGCATTGGCTTTGCAAGTATCAGATATTCCTGACTTAGCCGAAATTAAGACCCTGACTGATCAGACTTGGGTAATTGATGACTCTGATGTATTAAGTGCTTCGACCAAAAGTACGATCATCAGCAAAACTGAAAAATTAGCAGAATTAACGGGGATCGAAGTTCATGTTGTGGCAATTCGCCGTATTGATTTAGGTCAACCTGCATCAGAATTTACGGCAGAATTATTTGATAAATGGTTCCCCTCTGAAGCAGAGAAGGCTAATCAAGTATTACTATTTATGGCGACCGAAGATCACCGTACCGCGATTCAGACTGGCTCAAAGGTAAAAGAAGTCCTGTCTGATAACATTGCTAATAGTATTGCCGATGAGACGATGCTCTATCCTGCTCGTAAGGCAAACTATAACCAATCTGTAAATGAGGGGCTTGCGCGTCTTGAGGCGGTTTTGAGAGGTAATCCAGACCCAGGGGCTCCACTATTAGCAGTAGAAGAGACTGAGACGAGTAACTATGCTACTAGAGAGGAAACTGAGGCAAGTTCATCGAATGTGGTGGTGATTATTCTGCTGGTTTTGGCAACGCTGTTACCTATGGCGACTTACTACTGGTTGCAAAGTCAACCATAACGCAAAAAGAAAGAGGCGGCGTGATGTGCCGCCTCTTTCTTTTTGCGTTATTATGGCTCATTAAAATCGACGTCTTGGGCTAAGTTTGGTGGAGCCACAGCACGAGTAATTCTCACTTTATGACTTTCGCGTTGAGTTTGCGCTTCGATCGCGATCGCTTCAAAGGCAACATCAATACTGCTGAGCGGAATTGATATGTTTGTGCGGGTTTCGATAAACTCGGCATTAGGAACAGTACTAAAATCTAATAGCCAACGTGGTCCATCGACAATCATTCGCGTTTGCAAATCTTTAATCCAGAATTTTACAAAGAATTTAGGAGCAAGTGCGGGTAAACGAACGGTTACTAACATTGGTGTTCCTGAAATTAGCTCACCAGCAGGAATAATAATTTCAGGGATGGGAATTGGTTCTTGTTCTGATAAAGACTGGGTTGAAGATTCTTGAATATTGCGAATAGTTTGGGCTGTCTCAGCCAAAGTAGAAGCAGAATTTTGGCTTGAAACAGTGCTAATAGGGAAAGTGTTGGGATCAATAGGGTCTTCCCAAACATATTCATTTAAAATCAAATCAGGTTCGGAAGTTAGTAACCGATCTAGCTCAACATCAAGTTCAAGATCTAGTTCTGCAAGGCTGGTGGATTCGGCGATCGTTCTTGGTGGTTGTTCGGGGTTGTCTAGATCTATGGATGCACTAGTTGAACTACTCGACAAATCAGCTGCTACTGATGGGGCAATGGGTGAAAAAGCTTCGAGTAATAGCTCTTCGGTGCGTTGGTTAGCTTTTTGGGCTGCGATCGCCTCAGCAGATAGAGTTTGTAGTTTATTAAGAAACCGATTTCCGCTGGGTTTTGATTGATTGGTGACTGATGCATTTTCTTGCCATGGTTGCTCTAGTTGCTCTTCGTAGTTTTGGGGGAGTTCTTCTTCAAAACTATAAAGTAGTTCTGGTTCTTCTTCAGAGTTTGATGAAATTTGGCGATCGCTATCGGCTAAATCATCAATATTTCTCAGATCAAAGTGCGTCTCAGTTTCTTGAGAAATATCTGTCTCTACCTGTGGAAAACTTTGAGGATAATCATCAGTTATTTCAGGATTAGGGGGAGTATAAGTCTGATTACTGCTCCTATTTTGTTGAGATGGTAAAGGTGGTAATGATAAAGAATTTGCAGGTGTTTGTTGCTTTAATGCTTCTCCCTGATTAGCTTTAGATCTGTTAGAAGCTATGGGTGGAAGACTAAGCGAATTGGCTGGTTTTGGCTTTGATGATAGACTTCTAGACTGATTTTCCGTTGGTGTTGATACCTGTGGAAAACTCTGTGGAAATTGTTGGTAACTCGACCGATCTCTAGTTATTTCTGTCGTTTGAGAATTGAGAGTTGTTTCTTGAGAAGAATGTTTTTTAGCTTCTTTAATGAGTTCGGGCAGAACTCTCGCAGCAGGATAGGAAACTGCGATCGCCTGTTGCGTCACATGTAAATCTCTATCTAGTTGAAAGTCTTGATGGGGATGGATTTGGACTTCACCGATGAGAACTTGAATTTCTGAAGGTGGTGGCACAATGATCTGATACGTAAAGGTGATTGCGCCAGTTGCTGGATTGCGATCGCTAGTTTTCCCGATCTCGAAGCACTGATTTACGATGACATCAAGAGTTTGTGGATCTTTGAGGCTGACTTCAATTTCCCCTTGAGTGTATACTTCTCCTGCGAGATTGAAGCTATTGTCTTCATTCAGAATATATTGAGGTTGTTTTAAACGTAATAAAATTCGTGGCTGAAGTGCTGCATCTGCCTCTGTTATATCATTTGAGCTATATGCTTCTACCTGCTCTAGGAAATTAGGGATATCGCTTAGAGATTCTGTTTCTAGATCTGGAGAATTAGCATTAATTTTTTCTTCCTCATCCTCATCCTCCTCAAAGAGCGCAAACTCTTCAAACATCGATTCGACGAGTTCAGTTGATCTTTGTTCAGCAATATCGAGAATTGGTGAGCTATAACTTAGAGGGGTTGGCTCAGTTTGAATGATTCCCAATGCATTAGTATGTGATTCATTGGCAAGTTCGACAGGAGTTTCTACATCTTCTTCAATTTCGTTATATTGCCATTCGGAGCCAGCTTCTGCTGAGATTTGAATTACATCGAACTTAACTGTTTTTTTCCATGTAGGGATTAAATTGGTGTTTTCTGAGTCTGTGCTAGATTCTTGGTTAGGTTCTGTAGCTATGCAATCAATTTGCCACATCCCTGGCACAAAGTTGGTGTAAGGCATGACGATCAGCAACCCATCATGGCTGATGCGTTTAGCAATTTTTTGTTGCAAAGGTTGATGCCGCACATCTGCGAGAGGGCGATAGGCGATCGCGATCGCAACTAGCGCATTTGCTAAAGCAGAGCGTGCAGCAAGTCGGTACTGCCCTTCCAAAATCTCTACAGTTGGAGATTCTAGGGGTAACCAGGACTTGTCACCTTTGCGTTGTAGCAAAAACTCCCAGTTTTCCATATTCGGCGATCGCGGGTTAGGGCGGTAAAGTGTGCTTAGTTATCGCAAATACTAACCCATATAGGCTTGTATAGCAATTAAAAGCAAAGATGTACCAATTCACAGAAGTGTTGTCGCACTTTTGTGAATTAAAAACCAAACCCTGTAAGGGTTTTAAAAGCACAAAATGGCTTCGCCATTTTGTGCTTTGGCATAAGTAGCTAAGCATAATTGCAAACTAAAACCCGTAAAGTTGCGACCCACAGGGTCGCAACTTTACGGGTTTTAGTAACTCACCTTACGCAGATAGAAAATCCAGAGATTTGATTTAGATAAAAGAGTCTGAGAATGTATACTGAAACAAAGTTTGAACGTAATTGCTTCATCGAAACTAAACCAAGAGTAGCACAT
>JBIKYZ010000178.1:0-11001 GCA_044354985.1 Pseudanabaena sp.
GCTATCACTATGGCTATTAATACTATTACTGATGAGGATGCTCTTAATTGGTTTCATCATTGTGGCATCTGCTTTGAGCCTTTTCGGTAGGTTCTTTTGTGGCGGGTTTGATCGGTATTTGCTGTAAATAACAAGCGGAATGATATTCTATACAGGGCAACCAATACAAGCTTCAAAAATGTCCGAAGTATTGTAAATCGAATAGCCATTAAATTATAAAAAATGTAGTAATTCTAAATCAAAACCGATTTTAGTGTTGCCAGTGCCAAAGACGCTAGAAATACCAAAATCGGTTTTGATTAGAGATCGTGTAGACTTAATACGAAAAGAATTCTGCCTTCAATTTGGGATGTTTTTGTAATGCGACTCCAACCATACCTGCTCTCAGTTTTAGTTGCACTCTTACTGATAATTACTAGTTGTGCTTCTACTGGACAATCAGCAAACGCTCAACTATCTGATGCTCAATTTGAAACTAAAGTCTTAGAAATCATCCGTAAAAATCCGAAGGTGATTTTAGACTCAGTGCAGTCCTATCAGAGATCTCAGGCTCAACAAGAAGAGCAGTTGCGCGATAAGGTGTTATCACAAATTCGCCAAGAACCTCGCTTGCTACTCCGCAATTCTCCAGTTGCAGGTTCGGCAAGTCAAAAAATTATTATGGCGGAGTTCTCAGATTTTGAATGTCCTTTCTGTGCAAGAGGGTATGCTGTGGTGAAGGAATTCATGGCAAAAAATCAGAATGATGTCACTTTAGTGTTTAAGCATTTTCCCCTGAAGGAGATTCATCAACAGGCTGAACCTGCAGCTCTCGCGGCTTGGGCTGCTTTCCAGCAGGGCAAGTTTTGGGAATACCATGATGCTTTATTTGAGCAGCAGGGCAAACTTGGTGAAGAGTTTTATCTAGAACTTGCAAATACTTTGAAACTTGATGTCGATCGCTTTAATCGCGATCGCAAGAGCGAAGAAGCGAAAGCAGCTATCAAGAAAGATTTTGAACTTGGTAAGTCTTTGGGAGTACGTGGTACACCTTCATTTGTAGTAAATGGAGTGTTTTTCTCTGGTGTGCCTGAAATTAAGGATTTGGAATCTTTAGTTGCCCAAATTAAAGCGGGTAAATGATTTTAATAAAGCCCTGCAAAGCAAGGCTTTATTAAAATTACTGTTTATATATTCAGTGTTTTTAGATGAGAACAGTACATAGGCAATTGGAGGGATAAAATAATCAGTACTCCAATTGCTCGTTTATCCGATCGCATTATTTGGCTATCAGAACATCCAGTCTTCGGCGTAATGGCGATCGCTTTGGTTGCTTTTGCCACGCGCTTTTGGAATTTAGATGGCACGGCGGATGTCGTTTTTGACGAAGTTTATTATCCTAAGTTTGCTCAAAACTATTTGCGCGGCGAGACGCTCTTCGACGCACATCCTCCCTTAGCCAAATACATCATTGCCATAGGTATCAAGATTTTTGGTTATGCGCCTTTTGGTTATCGTTGTATGACAGCACTAGCCGGTTCATTACTGCCCTTAATTACCTATGAGTTGTTCTGGCAGTTGAGCGATCGCCGAGGTTGGGCCTGGCTAGCGGGATGGTTTATTGCCATGGATGGATTGTTATTGGTGGAGTCAAGGTTTGGCTTGATCAATATTTATATTTTGCTTTTCGGGATGCTAAGTCACCTATGTATAGTGCTAGCACTGAAGCGATCGCGACAAAGATGGTTTTGGGTACTTGCTACGGGCTTAATGTTCGGTGCATCAATCAGCGTAAAGTGGACAGGCTTGGCTTATGTGGTCGGGCTAATAGCGCTCATGGGATATGCATGGTCACGTTATCGCCAGACTTTAAATGTATTTCAAATCTTAATTGGTCTAATCATTTTACCGATCGCCTTTTATTTTGTGGAGTGGATTCCGCACTTACTGATTAATCCCGAACGCGATATTTGGGAGCTACATCGCCAGATCCTTGGCTTTCATCAAAACTTAGGTGTTGGCAAAATCGAACCGATCCACCCCTATTGTTCACCTTGGTGGAGTTGGGTTTTATTAATTCGACCAGTTGCCTATTTTTTTGAGATGCGTCCCAATAGCATGGTTCAATTTGTTCACGCAATGGGTAACCCATTGTTGTATTGGCTCAGTGCGATCTCATTACTGCTCGGGCTATCATTTTTAGTTGCTTCAAAGCTAAGGTTCCCCCCCAAGATCATCACGCAAATAAATCTTGAATACAGCTCTAAGTCGCCATCAACATTATTCTGGTTGACCTTGTATGTAATCACGAGTTTTCTAGCCCATTGGTTACCTTGGAGCCTAAGCAAACGCTGCATATTTTTGTATCACTATATGCCTGCGTCAGTTTTTGCTTTTGCGACTCTTGCATTGTTGGTATCGCTAATGTGGCGATCGCCATTACCCGAATTGAGGAGGCTAGGTTCTGGGATTGTGGCAACTATTACGATCGCTTTTATATTTTGGTTGCCAATTTATATCGGTTTACCGATCTCCTCAGGTTATTTGCCCGTGCTAATGTGGTTACCTAGCTGGATCTAAGTTCTTAGGGCTGCCCCCCATGGCGTTTCCAAAAGCAACGATAAGGTAAGCTAAGTTATCTCCTTGTTTGCAGTTCGGGAAATATGCAAAACTTTCGCAACTATTATGAAATCCTCGGTGTACCGAAGACAGCCACGGCTGACGAAATTAAGCGCTCCTATCGTAGGTTAGCGCGGAAATATCATCCCGACCTGAATCCAAATGACAAGGCTGCTGAAGAGCGGTTCAAAGATATTGGCGAAGCCTACGAAGTCTTGTCTGATACCACCAAACGTCAGCAATATGATCGTTTTGGACAATATTGGAAGCAAGGCGGATTTCAAGGTGCAGGTAGCAGACCACCTACATCACGAGAGCAATATACGCCAGACTTTGAGCGCGGTGGCTACACTGGCGATGTTGACTTTAGCCAATACAATGACTTCCAAGAATTCGTTGATCAATTATTAGGCAAATTCCGCACTAATGAACGGGCTCAAGATACAGGCGGCGCGTCGTCCTATCGCACTACTACACAAGCTCCTCCACGCCCTACCCCACGCCGTGATTCTGAGGCTTTATTAGAGCTGCCGCTCGAACGAGCCTATGTTGGTGGACGCGAACGTATTCGCCTCGAAGATGGGCGATCGCTGGAAGTAAATATGCCAGCAGGTGTGCTTTCAGGTCAAAGAATCAGGCTCAAGGGGCAAGGGGCATCGGGGGGTGATCTGTATCTCAAAATCACACTCAAGCCCCATACATTCTTTACTCTTGAAGGTTCCGATATTCGCTGTCAATTACCAATTTCACCGAGCGAATCGGTACTTGGTGTTCAGGTGGAAGTTCCCACTTTAAGCGGGCTTGTAAAGCTAACTATTCCACCTGCGGTGAAGTCTGGACAACAGTTGCGCCTTTCTGGCAAAGGTTTCCCGAAAGACGCGAGAACCTTTGGCGATCAGTATGTAGAAGTCCAGATCGTGGTTCCCAAAACACCCAGCAAGCGGGAACGCGAGTTATACGAGCAGTTGCTAGAAATCCAATCCTTCGATCCTCGCGAAAACTTACCGAAAAAATAAATATTTAATGGGCGCAAAGCACCCATTAAAATTATTCTTCGCGAAAACTTACCAAAAAAATAAATATCTAATCTTTAATGGTCGCAAAGCGCTCATCCAATTTAGCTCTAAAAGCCCTATGTCTACTATCATCTACGTCAACCAAGCCTGTATTGAGTCACTGGATATTACTCCTGCCAAAATTGCGATCGAAAAGCTGTTAGCAAATTGGGATGAAACACCAGAAGGCGATCGCTCTTTTCAAATCGAACTAGTTTGGAATAAAGAAGATGGCGACCCTCGCGAATTGTCAGAAATCTCGGAAGTGCGTCTCTGGTTTGTGCGGCTCGATGCGACATATTCTTGGTTTAGCTATCTCCTCGATTGGCGTGCAGAACTCAGTCGCTATGCGGCGATGCTAGTTCCTCACCAGTTTAAGCGCGAAGGTGATGGCTATGTGTTGCAATACAATCCTGAAGCGCTGGAGCTTTTTGTAATGCAGAAGGTCTTCACCATTTCTATCTGGCTCAAGTCACGCGGCATTGATAGCACTGCAAAGTTACAGCAAATGACTCAAAGTTTAGGCTACGAAATAGATTCGGCTTTCTTTAACCTTTTGTAAAACTGATGAGCAGACAAGAAATACAAACATTACTTGTGGAGCTTTATAGAGAAATTGAATCTCTACGGAAAATAAGCAACTATAAATATTGTCACTAGTCATACCAGTTCACGAAAGTGTTGTCACACTTTCGTGAATTAAAAACCAAGCCTAGCAAGGGTTTTAAAATCAAGAAATGGTTACGCCATTTCCTGATTTGGGATCAGTTAATGGTTGATGAGTGAGGAAAAGCAACTATTCAAAAAATATGCCAAATCCGCCTTTAGAAGAACTTTTTTATTCCAGTCTGGTTACAGAACACATAGTCCCTAAAGGTCGAGATTTCGCTTTTAAACGATGGCACCATAACTTAGTAGAAACCTCAAAGCAATATGACGGCTTTTTACGTTGCGATCTATGCCCACCGCTTAGATGCAAAGATCCAGTTGTGAAATGGTATTACATATTCCATTTCGATTCGCCAGAACATCTCAATCAATGGATGGAGTCAAGCGATCGCAAGCAACTATTAGAATCTGGTCAAGAAATATTTTCCGCCTATCGATTTAAGTCTTTTACTACAGGTTTAGAGGGCTGGTTCTCTGCGCTGTCAGGTAACTCAGAATATAAAGGGCTTGGCCCCCCACGATGGAAACAAATCCTCGCTGTAGTTTTAGGACTTTATCCAGTAGTAATGATGCAGGCGATCGCATTTTCTATCTTAGGGCTTATGCAATCTTGGTCACTAGCCAGCTCCATGATTGTGAATAATCTAATTACTTCCACCATCCTGAGCTTATATATAATGCCTTTTGTCTCAAAATGTTTAAGCTTTTGGCTGCAACCTGCCTATCGACCAGTATCACTCAAAACAAACTTAATCGGGGCTGCTTTGGCAATAGCAAGTTTGATGCTAATGGTGCTCATATTCAATGGAGTTTGGGGACTACTTAAGTCATAAGGTTGCGCTCCTACTGAGCACAACCTTATGGATTTGGGTTTGAAATTAATTGTGCCCGTCTACTTGGTTAGGAATGAAAATTAATTAAAATAAAAATTTGTTGGGGAGGGTGAATCCCGCTCCAACAAATTTTGGTTTTAATTGCACAAGTTAATTAATTTTTATTCCTTATGGTGGTTTTTATTTTACCTACAGCCAGATAAAAGCTCAAAAGCCTTACTGGGATTGATATAGCAATAATACCAAAACACAAAATGGCTACACCATTTTGTGTTTTTAAAACCCTTACAGGGTTTGCTTTTTAAGTTTGTAATGCACTAAAATATTTCAAAAAACTATATGTCAAATAGTTCAAGCGATCGCAAACAACGAACCTCTAAACCTAAAAAGATTTCTAAGATTAAACGTTTTTTTAAATGGTTAGAATCGCGATTTGCGACACCAGAATTTATTGGGGGAATGTATAGCGCCTTAACGCTGTTCTTCTTTATGGCCGCGACCAATACCCTTGCGGGCTGGCTTTATGTAATTAGCGGCGTGAGTTTGGCTCTATTAATTGTGGGTGCGGTGATGCCAAAGCGCTTACTAGCAGAAATGGTAGTGACGCGATCGCAAATTGATCCAGTTAGTGTAGGCGACGATCTATGGGTAGATTTGATGATTCAAAATACAGGGCGAACTGAAAAAAGATTGCTGGAAGTTCGGGATATTTTGCCAGAAAATCTCTCGAATATTTTGCAGCAAGACTTGGTGATCGAACTGATTGCGCCGCTTCAAGAATATCACTGGACATATGAAGCTAAAACCACAAAGCGCGGTGTATTCTTGTTCCGATCTACTGAGATTGCGACCTCTAGTCCTTTAGGCTTGTTTCGCAGTCGCCGTGCTTGTCCAGCAGGACAGAAGGCGATCGTGTATCCAACGGTGCTACCACTTGATCGCTGTCCCTTAGTTGATCAATTAGGAAGTGATACAAGTCCTCGACAATATAGCGATGAGCATAACTACAGCAATGCAACGGAAGGTTTAACTAAAACTTTGCGCCCCTATCGTTGGGGTGATCCGACCAGATTAATCCATTGGCGGACTAGTGCTAAGTTTGGCGAATTGCGAGTACGGGAATTGGAAGTTACCATTGGCGGTCAAGAAGTAGCGATCGCTCTTGACAATTCTATCGGATGGGAGCCAGAAGCCTTTGAAGAAGCAGTTGTGGCTGCGGCTTCTCTCTATTTTTATGCACAAAAATCCAAGCTAAGTGTCAGACTTTGGACAAATGATACAGGTATTGTCCAGAGCGATCGCGCCGTATTAGAAACCTTAGCAGCGGTGAATATTGCCGAAATCCCCGCAGATATCCTTAAAGATTTGCCAGATATTCCTGTGGTATGGCTATCCCACCGCAACGATAGCATTGCCTACTTGCCTTTTGGGAGTCGCTGGGTGCTGTGGCAATCATCAGGACAATCCAAAGTATCGGTTCCAAATCAGCGATCGCTAGGCTTAACGATTGAAACAATCTTAGATGCTGAAGATTTAAGTTATAAATCTTTGCGTTCGCAACTTCAAGAATATCTAACGCTTTAGCTTGACAAAGCCTAAAATTGTGACGACGGGCTTCGCCCGTCGTCACAATTTTGGGCTTTCCAGCACTTTACGCTCAAACCAGAACAAGGAAAAATTTTAAAAGTTTGACAACAAGTATTTGAATTAGAAACCAAACCCTATAAGGGTTTTCAAAACACAAAATGGATACGCCATTTTGTGTTTTGGTATAAGACTGGCTAACGATTGCTATACTTTTTGATATCGCGTTAACTTCGCAATTTTTACATTCGTAGCGACTAAAAAACTGGTGGCATCTTATGGCGCTCAAAATTGGCAGACTTGAGATTGGATATCGCTTGTTAATTTCTCTAACCGCGATCGCGATCGCCTATGGATGGGTAGGCTCTCAATTAAGCACTTTATTTTATTTTGGCGACTATTTAGGCTTAGTTTTTTTGTTTATGCTTGCGTTAGCTGGCACATTTGCCATCCCTCAGAGTGTGGGCGGTTTGTTGGCAGCGATCGCGGCGGTGATTACTGTCTATTGGCAAACCTCAGATATTAACTACAGTTTGATAACTGCGGGTGTTTGCCTAGCTTTGTATTTACTCGGTTTTCAAGATGTCCGTTACGATCCAGCACCAGAAAAAAAGCTATCTATCCTTGAAATTATTGCCACAGTGATCACCATTGGATTTATGGTGCAGATGTCATTGCTAATTTTACAGAATCCATCAAGTTGGTTAACCAGCGCAGCTATCGGTGCGATCGCGGCCGCAATTACCCTCGTTGGTAGGCAATTTGTCTATATCGATCTACCTCAAAAAATGATTTGGCAATTATTTGGTGGCGTGACTATTGCCAGTCTAGCGATCGGCTTTGCGGTTAGGGCCATCATATTTATCACAACTAAACCTGTCCAATTATTATAAAAAGTAAGAAAGATAGCGCAAAGCGGGGACTTTCTTACTTTACTGCCAATACAGTCCAACTAAACCATATTCAAAAAATGCAGACATCGAAGCAAGTTTGATAAGGGTTGAATTCGCAACTATAAAAGTTAAAATTGGCGCGAAATAGCCTCCACGATTTAGAAACTTGCCAGCCAAAAATGCGATCGCTAGAGTATTAGCAGGATAAATATAAAATGCAAATCGAGGCAAAAACTTGGTCGGACTCCAAATCTCTGACTGGGCTGCAACAAAAAACATAGCAATTAACATCACAGTACAAAAGCAAGCTGTAATTGTAAATAAAAGTGGAAAAAGCAGTTGATTCTCGTCAGGATTTGCGGCATTTTTTTTTCTGGATTGCTAGATAAATTAATAAACCTGTGGAGGCGATCGAACCAAAGATCATGCCACCATATAGATAAGACATAAATCCATTGGATAAAAACTGCCAAATTCGACTAAAATCTAAACTTAAAATTGCTTTAGTCCAATTTTGAAAACTATAGGTAAGATTACTAGAGGGACTACTAAGACTTTGAATATTTCCTAATGTGCCTAATATTTGTTGAAGCGAAATATATTTCCAACATACGTTTAATGCGATCGATAATAACGGAATTAAAACACCAAGCAATGGACGTTTATAGATAAATAATAAAATCGAACTAATGAGGATTAGTGGATAAATATCATAAATTAACGAACCAGATACAATTAGTAGTATTAGCAATGGATAATTATGAAATTCATCGCGGGTTAATTCGAGGGTTGCCCACAATATAATCGAGGCGAAAGCAAAAGCTGTCATATGTGGTGAAGGCTGGGCAACAAAATGCACAAATCCCCAACTTGATGCACAGCATAGAATAGCGATATTTCGCATTCTTTCGTCTAGATTAGCAATTTCTCCAATTCGATATATCGCCACACATGAGCTTATCCAAAGGAAAATATTGAGGCTAATACTCATAAACCAGCGATGCCCTGGCTTACCCACCAATGAATTGATGTAGCCATAAAAGAAGCGATTTAAAAATACAGAAAAGCTAGCATCATAATTTGTCTCGGTAAATATTTTTTCAGATGGAATAAAATGACGCATATCACAATGCACTGGAAAGTCAGAATCTTCGTAAGAACATTCCCAAGTAAGGTTATTATCTTTCCCCGCTATGTAGTTAGAAGGTAATTGGCTTAGAAGTCGGAAAGAATATGTGAAGGGAGAATCTAGGAATAAATGTGTAAAAGAATTAAAAAGAATAATTGTAATTGCTAAACTTAAAACAATTAATTGTTTGCGGTGTCGAAAATATTCAAAAATCCTATATCCTATTAAGCCAACCATACTAAGATAGAGAGTCCAATTCAGAATCTCTATCTGAGGTGCGATCGTAATAGGTAATCTTAAGGTTATTAAGAAACCTAATAGGAAGTACCATCTAGAATATTGAATATTAAGTGATGATTTGGTAAACCAGTACCACAATCCTAGAAAAACTAAGGTTGGCAAAAGATTTAATAGTCCTACTTTTGTAGAAACAAAAATACTTGTCCACCAACATTGTCCTATTACTGCAACTAAGATGATCCCAATATCTTTGAATATAAATATTTTGGAAGTATCAATATCAGAAATCGTTGAGATTGTGGGAGACTGTTGATTCATGAATGCTTCTTCTCGAAATAATTTACAGAAATGGCGCGATCTTAATATTTATTATTATCGAGATATCGAAAGATTTTATAAAACTTTTATTCAGAAAGATACAAAAGTTTTAGAAGTTGGCTCTAATCTTGGATATTTACTTAATTCTTTGCAACCAAGCTATGGATTGGGAATTGAGCAAAATCCAGATGCAGTAGAGCAAGCTCAAATTCACTTTCCCCAATTAGATTTTATAGTCTCGGATGTAGAATCTTTTTGTTCGTCAGAGATATTCGACTATATTTTGCTTGCTAATACTATTAGCTATATTACAGATATCCCTCAAGCTTTAAACAACCTATACCAATTATGCCAACCATCAACCCGCCTAATCTTAACCTTTCACAACCCTAGTTGGGAAATCATTCTCAAATTGGCTTCTTTAATTGGGCAAAGGATGCCTCTACCGCAACTCAACTGGCTTAGCTATGGTGATGTTGAGAATCTCTTATATCTTTGCCAATTTGAGGTTGTCTATCATAGTAAACGCTTACTATTCCCAAAACAGGTTCCATTATTAGCATGGTTTTTTAATCATGTACTGGCTCCATTGCCTCTATTGAATCAATTCTGTTTGAATGAATATATTATTGCGCGTCCGATCATCTATATTTCTACTACTCTCCATTGTTCAATAATCATTCCTGCGCGAAATGAAGCTGGAAACATTGAATCTTGTATAGCTGATATGCCAAGGCTTGGAGACAATACAGAGATTATTTTTGTCGAAGGAGGGTCAACAGATGGAACTTGGGAGGAAATTTTGCGAGTTCAGCAAAAATATAGCGATCGCTTTAATATTAAGGCGTACCGTCAATTAGGGCAGGGCAAGAAGGATGCGGTATGGCAGGGATTTGAGATTGCTACAGGTGATGTGTTGATGATTTTGGACGCAGATTTGACGGTACAACCTAGAGATCTAGTCTATTTCTTTGATGCGATCGCGTCAGGGGCTTGCGAATTTGCCAATGGCTGTCGTCTGATTTATCCACTTAGCAAAGCTTCTATGCCTTGGCTCAATCGCATTGCTAATCGCATCTTTGCTTTTCTACTCTCTTATTTGCTCAATATTCAAATCAAAGATTCACTCTGCGGTACAAAAGCAATCTCACGGCAAAACTACCAAAAGTTGACAGCAAATCGAGACTTCTTTGGAGACTTTGATCCTTTTGGAGACTTTGATCTACTCTTTGGGGCTGCTAAGTTAGGCTTAAAGATTATGGATATTCCTGTTCGCTATTTCCCCCGTACCTATGGTAAATCTAATATTAGTCATATTCAAGGAGGGCTAATACTGCTAAAAATGTGTTTTCATGCAGCTAAGAAAATTAAATTTATTTGATCAATCAAAAAAAATTTGTAATGTTCCACATTTGTTGAATTAAGACATTACTCCAGCATTTTCGCCAAATTGATTAAGTGATCGCATATTTCTCCATCCAAAAACACAGTTGACCTCAACCGCAAGATTGGATAACTGGCTGAACGGTTAGGAATGAAAATTAATTAACTTGTGCTATTAACTCACCTTACGCAGATAGAAAATCCAGAGATTTGATTTAGATAAAAGAGTCTGAGAATGTATACTGAAACAAAGTTTGAACGTAATTGCTTCATCGAAACTAAACCAAGAGTAGCACATA
>JBIKYZ010000179.1:0-10987 GCA_044354985.1 Pseudanabaena sp.
GCAATATTTGGGATGCTAATGAAACTTGGCTAGTGATCATGGGAGGCGCATTATTTGGCGCATTTCCCCTCGCCTATGGCACAATTCTCAGTGCCTTATACATTCCCATCTTCATCATGATTTTCGGGCTGATTTTTCGAGCCGTTGCCTTTGAATTTCGCGAACATTCCAGCAATAAAACCTTTTGGAACTACGCCTTTGGTGCTGGCAGCTTTATCGCGGCTCTAGGACAAGGTTTTGCCCTTGGTAGCGTTATTGAAGGGATTTCCGTAGATGAAGCAGGGCATTTCATCGGCTCGACTTGGGACTGGCTAGATTGGCGATCGCTGTTAGTTGCCCTCACTCTCATCCAAGGATATGTGCTGATTGGTTCCACCTATTTGATTTTGAAAACCGAAGGGGAACTGCAAAAAACTCATTTTAAGACTGCCAAACTTGCCGCAATTACCACCTTTATCGGAGCAGTTTTGCTGACGATCGCCACTCCCATTGTCTACGAAGCTGCAAGGACAAAACTATTTAGTGCGCCCTTAGTCTATATCTTCGCAGCGATTCCCGTTATCGGTGTGTGGTTAATTTGGAATCTGTTAAACAGCCTCAATCGTGAGGAAGAAAATACGCCGTTTGTTTGGACGATTCTCCTCTTTTTGCTCACCTTTATCGGCTTAGGACTGATTGTATTTCCTTACATTATTCCTAATCAAATTACCATCTATCAAGCCGCCGCCGCCCCTAGTGCTCTTGTGTTTATGCTCACTTTTATCGGTGTTCTCATTCCGATCATGCTATTTTACAACATCTACAACTATGTCGTATTTCGAGGCAAAGTCGTAGGCAGTGCCTATGGCGATTAAGCAGTTGTATTGCCAACTGGGAGCAAGCAAACTGGAAAACATAAACCAATAGGTCAAAATTACAGTGCGATTGCCTAAATTTAACATCAAGTCCCCTATGAAAAATCTTGCGGTTATTTGGTATCTATCCCTTAGCCACAGATATCCGCCTTACCCTAATCACTGATGTCGCAAACGCCCCCTATTCTGGAATGTTGCCTGGACACATTCTTGGCTATTACAGTTTTCAAAAATGTCATATTGATTTAGTGAATCTTGCTAAGTTCGCTCAGGCTGACTTAATTGTAGATCGAGCCATCAATTTGGATTTAGCTCATAAACAAGTGCTATGTCAAAACCATGCCCCGATTGACTTTGATTGGTTATCGATTGATATTGGCAGTACCCCTGACTCATCGGCGATTGTCGGGGTCGATCAATATACGATCGCCGCCAAACCCGTACCTCAGTTTTTGACCCATTGGCAACAGTTCTTAACATCCTTAGAAAGCGCTCAAGCGATGCCGACTGATCGCCCGTTACGCATCGGTATTGTTGGCGGCGGCACTGGTGGAGTCGAATTAGCTTTCACAATTAAGTCACGCATAGAAGCCATTCTGCAATCGCAAGGATTATCGCCCATGGTTCTAGGAACTCAGTTGCTAGAAATTCATTTGTTTCATCGACAAGCAACCCTAATGACGGGCTATCCTACAAATGTAGGAAAACGCTTTGAACAAATTCTACTTAATCAAGGAATTTATGTACATCTAAGCGAAACTGTAAATTTCGTCAAACCTTATTCTGACAATCAATCCGAGCAATATCCTCTACAAACTCCAAAAATAATCGGCTGCGAATCAGGATTCACATTACTATGCGATCGCAAGGATTCCTTCTGCTTTTAACAGTTGAGCAACCCGAAAAGCTGATGCGATCGCGCCTTCATGCAATCCATCGCCGAGATAGGCTCCCGCATAGTAAGTATGATTTTCACCATTAGTTGTTACCACTTCATCGCGGTATCGGAAAGACTCAGTGGTATATAACGGCGTGTGATGTTTTTGAATATGAATGTAGCGATCACGAGCAATCAACTCCTCCAATTGATACGATAGGAAACAACGCTCTGGCGACGAGATATCACAAAGCTGATTTAGGCAACTGTTATAGCCCCAGCGACTCTTAGTTTGAAAGAAATCAAATTCTGATGCGTATTTAATCCCATAGCGATCGTACATAGAACTATCCCTATGAACAATACTATCTATATGATTAGCTTGCCAATGGGAAAACCGTTTAGCTTCCTTCTCCGTTGGGTCAGCTAACAGCGTCATCACTTGATCTGGCGGCGTAGCAAACACGACCTTATCAAATTCCTCAACTTTGCCTGTTGAACGCACAATTTTGACAGCATTCTCATCCCTCAAAATATGGTCTATCTCCACATTTAGTAAAATCTCTCCCGTGAATTTTGCCAAGATTTTTTCAATATAGGAATACACGCCACCTTTAACTCTTACCCATTTGACCGCAACATCGTCTCTTAACACAGGCATTGCTAACTCAGCTGGAAAATCATCAATTGCTTCCAAGGGCATGGAATAGCTATACATGACTAATAGCTTTAGCCAAGTATTGCGAGTACAAGGACGTTTCAAATAATAGGAAAGAGGATGATCATAGAAATCTTTCATATCCGCAAATTTCATTCTCAGCCATAGTCCTGCGGAGCGAGCATAAAGAGTGTCAAGACGTAAATATTCGATGAGACGACGGATACCTGTAAAGTTTTTCTGAATTGTGACTCCCGATAGATAGTGGCGACCATTTTTAAAATACATCGCGGAACCGACACTGACGGGTTCTAGTTCTACTCCTAGTTCTTGCATAAGTGTGATGAAACTGTGGAAAACCGTTGGGAATTCAATCACTCCACATTCAAGAATCTCTTGGCAATCGGATTGGTTCGGCTGCACATTTTTGTTTAATGTCCGAATATGACCTCCTAAACTAGGTTGCCGCTCAAACACAGTGACCTGATGCCCCTGCTTATCGAGTAGGTAAGCCGTGACCATGCCACTAGCTCCACCGCCAATAATTGCGATTTTCATGATTGTCCTCCTCCTAAAATCACATCACCTGATAATCTTTGATATAACAACGCACCTGTCCAAATGGTGGGCGCAAAGCCTGGATAGCCAGAAGAGGCGTTACAAAAATAGAAATGATTGAGTGAAGTTTCATGATTCAACCTTCCTAGCCCCATATTGCGTGGTGTTAAACTAGAGCCATAGGAATTCCCATTGGGACACCAACAAAAACGCTCGTTAGTGGTGGGGCTGCCCGTAATATGGAAAACCATATGTTTCCTAAAATTTGGCACATACTTTGCTTCCACAACATCGAGAATTGAATCGAGAATCTCCTGCTTTCGATGGTTATAAGTCTTGCGATCGCTCTTTTCTAACTGATTAAAGTAGTCATAATTTGCCACGGTGAGAAATTCCACAATTTGGCAGTCCTCTGGGCTATCTTGACTTGCTTCTGTAAGCAATGTAGGAGTTGTAATCGCAAAACTTGGATTAGAGTAGTCATTGCGATCGTACATCTGCGCAAAGGCTTCATTGAGATTTTGATGACCAGTATGAAAGAGATTCCATTTACCAAAGCCGTAGTCTCGAAGGTCGAGATCTTTAACGACGCAGTAAGCCATGTAGTTAGATACCGAATACTCATAGTCGAGTTTTTGGCGTACTGTTTTAGAAAACTGAGACTCTCCGATCATCTTCGCGGCTTTTTTGGGGTCAATATTGCAAATCACTGTGTCGCCTGTAAACTCATCGGTTTCATGGCTAATGAGATTCGTCGCCTGAACTCCCATAACCGTTCTATCGACAACTTTAAAACTGGTAACTTCATAATTGAGCAACACTTTTCCCCCGTTAGATTCAATCACCTTAACTAATGAGTTAATTACATGTTCAAAATGCTGGGTTGGGTAATAGGCTCCTGCTTGATAACCTCGAAATAGCACTACCCACGCATAGAATGAGAGTTGATTGGGCGGCAATAAAAAATCTGGCCATTGCAGTGCTAATAGAGTTTGGGCAGCTTGTGGCAGTTGAAATTTGTCAAATACATCCTGAAGCGTACTATTGAGATATTGAACTGTAGAGATCACCTCAATTGGATGTTTTAATAATTCCATCGGATTGATGGGCGGAGACAGTTTTTTTAGCCCCTTGCCAGTCTTTTCCACAGCATCTACGAATTGGCGAAGGCGATCGCTAGCTGCTGGGAAGAGCGCAGACAATCGCTGAATTAGTTCCTCAGAATCTGAGGGAATATCAACAGCATAGTCTGGCATCCGCATATGGTCAAAGCCTTTGGGATCGTAACGTTCAAAGGTGACTTCCTGATCTAGTCCCAGTTTTTTTAGCACTCGATTCACAGTTTGACCTTCGCCACAGTCCCATACATAGTGAAATTGAGCGTTAAACTTATACTTTTTTGACATCGTAAACGTATGCCCAAAGCCACCAGGATGCTCGTGAGCTTCGAGGATTTGGACTGTCTTGCCTGAATGGGCCATCAGAGCTCCAAAGGTCAAGGCTGACAAACCACTACCAACAATCAAGTAATCCGTTTTCATATTAGAGTTCCTACACGGTTTTAACTAGATTCTGTTTTGATCAACATAATGTCCAAGATCACCACTTACAGCAATTCCTGAATAAACGAACCATAATAAATTACAAAAATTTATTTGTTCTAATTTGAACGCAAAGCGCTGTATGAATTAGTCGAAAGTTCGCCCAAATAATTGCGGGGTTATAGTTTACGGAGAGAAGTTTTATTTGTCATTATTATTTCTCTTAAAAAACTAGTAAAACGGCAAAGTGCTCAGTCAATTATTTTAATTAGGGCTAATTGACTATTTTTATGTAGTTTTAAAATCGATTTCGGCATCTAGAAATCAATTGAGCAAAAATCTGACTCATCTCATTACTTTGTCAGACAGTTGTTTTATTTCCTGAATGAATTGATTGAGTACAATATAAAATGTAATCGAAAATCCCTTAATCCAGTTTAATTCACTTTATTTGTTAATGTTTATCATAAATTTATGACAAATTACCGATCGCTTAAACCATCACTGCATTGCATCGGAGCATTGCCCAAGCTTGTGGCGGCGATCGCCCTAACTACTTATATCTATATCCCTAATACGGCAAAAGCCGAAACCTATATTAATAACCGCACTTGCCCTGCGGATTTTCCTAGCTTAAGCTCAGCATTGGCTAAGGATTTGCCAGACTATCTCAACCGTGTCTATAGCCGTTTGCGGATTAAACGTGAGGTAATGACTATTAGTCAGCCAGAGCTGGAGCCTTTGCCTTTAGCGCCTGACCAAGCACGCGATCGCCTCCCACAGCAAGTATTCTTGTCAATATTAGAGCGACAAACTGGTAAAACCGAGACATCGCAACGGGCTTACTGGTTATTTGTGGTTCCCACATCAAATGGTTGGCGGCTGTCGATGGCATTTAAGCGGATTGGTCAAGCGCCGCCTGTAGATGTCAGTGATGCCGCGATCGCAGATGCGACAAATAAGTGGTTGCGAGATTATTGCGATCCTCGTTATCAGCGTTAGGATAGATATCGGCTGCGCCGATATCTACTATCGAGTTTAAGAATTACAAAACGCTTAAAATCTCAATTTAAAGATCTAGGTATTTAGCCCCCTAAATCCCCCAATTCTGGGGGACTAAAATATGGTTCCCCCCAGAATTGGGGGGGCTAGGGGGGGCAAAAACTACAATTCTTAAACAGGTTCTAAATTATATGGGAAATTATGTCTTTATTTGAATCTGTGCGATCGCAAATGCCTGCGGAAATTCCATCGCAATTAGAACGCATGGATGCTTTCTGGACGAGCTATCGTCAAAGCAATCAGGAAATAGCAAAGGTCGTCCAGACAACTTCAGAGAAGTTAGGCAACAAAGATTTTGATGCGATCGTTTGCGGTGGTACATTGGGCATATTTATCGCCTGTGCATTGCAGCGTCGAGGCTGGCGCGTGGCGATTATTGAACAGGGCATATTACGAGGTAGAGCGCAGGAATGGAATATTTCTCGCAAGGAGTTAAATGCATTTTTAGAATTAGATTTATTAACTGAAGCGGAACTAGAAACTGCGATCGCGACTATATATAATCCTGCGAGAGTTGGCTTTCAAGGTGGTAAAGATCTTTGGGTGCGCGATATTCTCAATATTGGCGTTGATCCTATTTATTTATTAGAAGTTCTGAAACAAAAGTTTTTGGATGCAGGTGGAATCTTATTAGAGAAAACTGCATTTAAACAGGCGATCGCCTATGCTGATGGTGTTGCTGTGGAAGTTGCCCTCACCCCTAGCCCCTCTCCCGTAGGAGAGGGGAATAAGAGGATTACGGGGCGATTATTATTGGATGTGATGGGACATTTCTCACCAATCGCTAAGCAAGCGCGATCGCATGTACAGGGAAACATCAAGCCCGATGGTGTTTGTATGGTGGTGGGAAGTTGTGCGAAGGGAATGCCAGAAAAATCCTATGGTGACTTGATTTATAGTTTTACACCGATCCAAAAACAATGCCAATATTTTTGGGAAGCCTTTCCTGCTAAAGATGGCAGAACCACCTATATGTTTACCTATGTGGATGCCGATCCAAAACGTCCCAGCTTTGCGGAGCTAATGGAAGACTATTTATTTTGGTTGCCCAAGTATCAAGAGATAGAATTAGCTCAACTAGACTTTCGACAAGTTCTCTTTGGCTTTTTCCCCTCTTATAAACAAAATCCTTTGCAAACCCCTTGGGATCGGATTTTGCAGGTTGGTGATAGCTCAGGAATGCAATCGCCGCTTAGTTTTGGTGGGTTTGGTGCGTTGGTGAGACATTTGCCACGTTTGACCGATGGGATTGATACTGCTTTGCGAAATGACTTGTTAGCCAAAGAAAACCTGCGATCGCTACAGCCCTATCAACCAAATCTCTCTGTAACATGGCTATTTCAAAAATCGATGAGTGTAGCTGTCAATCAGCAAATCGAAAGCGATCGCATTAATTATCTATTAGGTGTAACTTTTAACTCAATGGAGAAGTTAGGCGATCGGGTTCTCTATCCATTTCTGCAAGATGTAGTGCAGTTCATTCCACTAGCGCGGACGATGCTAGCAATGTCTATCGCCGATCCTGTCTTAGTTCTGAAGATCATGCAACAGGTGGGAATTCCAACTTTATTAGATTGGCTAAAGCATTATCTTGGTCTAGGTGCATATAGCTTCTTAAATCAAATTGGTCAGAGGGTAAATCCTGCGATCGCAAATCTCTTACCTGAGCAAAAATATCAATGGCAACGCCAGATTGACGCATGGCACTACGGTTCAGGTGGCGACTATGAGATGTAGTCTTTTACTCATCCATTTGCGATCGCAAAACAAGCATATTCAGCGAAAAAATCAAGGCTAAAGCAAGAAAAGTGATAAGCTAACTTGAGATCGAAATATCGGTGAACTTATGACTACTAACGTTTTCGTCAACTTGGAGCTAGTGGATTCCTCGCTAGATGCTGAGGATTTGCAATTGGCGGCGCGTAATTTACTGAAACAAGTTCGGGCAGTCGATGGTGTCGAAGAAGCCGATCTCGTTGCTGTAACTGATGTTCCTGAAGGTGCGATGGCTTTGGGTGGATTTGTGGTGGGTTTGCTGACTGCCGAGGTTAGTGTTGCGAATTTGCAAAAGTTGGGCGGATTTCTCAAGGATCGGATTATTGGCAAGACTTTGAAAGTGTCAATTAAGGCTTATGGCAAGGAATTAGCGATTGAGGCTAGTAGTCAAGCTGAGTTTGATTATGCGATCGCTAAAGCAGACGAACAAATTGCAAAATGGGCAAGTCAGCCGAATACCCTGCAATAAATTGCGGGCTAAAAGCCTAAACCCGTTGAAACGGGTTGAATCGAATTTAACCCGTTTCAACGGGTTTTAGCTTTTAGCCAAGAACTTTAGTTCTTGGTAACTTCTCTAAAGGTCAGTAAGGAAATTAAGTCTGCATGAAACGTTTGGCTTTGTTGGTTGGCACAAGTGAATATCCTGAATGCGAAAAACTTTCACCTTTGCATGGCTCATTGCTGGATGTGGATGCGATGCAGCGCGTATTGGTGGCAAATGGTGAATTTGCCACAGAGGACATTGTAGTTTTAAAAAATGCTTCGAGACAGGCGATCGAGGATGCGATTCACAATTTGTTTAATTCACGCGATCGCCAAAAAGACGATCTGGTGCTGTTTTATTTTTCGGGGCATGGGATCGTTGATGAGGCGAACAAGCTATTTTTAGGTACGCCTAGCACGCGCAAGGAAGGAAACAAGATCGTCAAGCCCACGACTGTAGCGGCGACTTACTTGCAAGATGCGATGAGTGATAGTAAGTCACAGCATCAGGTGTTGATTTTTAACTGTTGTTTTAGTGGTGCGTTTGCTCAGGGGCTGGCGGTGATGGATGATGGTTCGGTGAACCTTAAAAATCAATTGGGCGGTAAAGGACGGGCGATCTTGACTTCTTCAAGTTCAACCCAGTTTTCGTTTCAGCCTGACGGGGAGATGTCGATCTATACGCGCTATTTGGTGGAGGGAATTGAGACGGGGGCAGCCGATCGGGATGGCGATCGCAAAATCTCTATTGATGAGTTGCATGAATATGCGGCGCTGAAGGTGTCACAAGAGTCGCCAAATATGACTCCTGCGTTTTATCCTGTGGAGCAGGGTGGAAAAATTTATATTGCGAAGGTGGCTCAAGCGAAGAACGATCCGCGACTGGTCTATCGGCGCGAGTTAGAAAGTCGGATTGTGGATGGTAAATGGTCGATTCCTGCTAGACGTTTGTTAGATTCTTTGCGAGTTAGATTGGAGTTGTCGGCTGAGGATGCTGAACAGATTAAGGCGGATGTATTGAAGCCGATATTGGCTAGGGCTCGGAAGTTAGAAGAATATGAGGAATTACTAAAGGAGATGTTGGAGGAACGGAATCCACCAACGACTCAAGAGTTAAAAGATTTGCGCGATTATCAGAAAGATCATTTACGATTGCGGGATGAAGATGTTGCGGATATTGATCGTAAACATGAATTAATAGTTACTTCTAAGATTCGTAACTTGGCTAATAATGAATTGATCATTGTTAAAGAATACAAACCGCAAAATCTTATTTTGGATTTACCAAATGGCGTAAAATTAGAACTAGTGGATATTCCTGCTGGAAGCTTCTCAATGGGAAGTGCTGACTATGATGATGAAAAACCGATTCATAAAGTTAATTTGAAGGCTTTTAAAATTGGTAAATATCCGATTACCCAAAAGCAATATCAGTCAGTCATGGGAAATAATCCATCGAATTTCAAAGGTGACAATCTTCCTGTTGAGAAAGTGTCGTGGGATGATGCAATTGCCTTTTGTAAGAAGATATCAAAAACAACGGGTCAAAAATTAAGTTTACCTAGCGAAGCACAGTGGGAATATGCTTGTCGGGCTGGAAGTATTGGAGAATATTATTTTGGTGGTGATGTTAATCAATTAGAGAAGTATGCATGGTATAATGGGAACTCTGAACGTAAAACCCATCCAGTTGGAGAGAAGTTAGCAAATTCTTGGGGATTATATGATATGCATGGCAATGTCTGGGAATGGTGCGAAGATCTATGGCACGAAAATTATAATGGCGCACCAAATGATGGAAGTGCTTGGCTAAAGGATTACAAACAAAATTCACGCTCCCTTCGTGGCGGCTCGTGGGACTACGGCGTTATCCATTGTTGTTCGGCGTATCGAAGTAGGTTCGATGCAGTCACCCGCCGCAGCAATTTCGGCTTTCGAGTTGTAGTTTGAGTTTCTGTCTTCTTGTTTTTGGGCGTGAGGACTTAATTCTTTACACTCTTTCCCTTTTTTCCGTCTCGCAGTTAGGCGATTAAATTTTGAAGGAGCGAAATAATATATTTAAGCAAATAGCTGCGATTTCTATGACGAAGTTACACCACAGTAAATGACAATAATACCAAGAAATAAATTTCTTGGCTAAAAGCTAAAGTCAGTTAAAACTGGCTAAAACATTATTAATTTTTAATTAAACCGTTTCAACGGGTTTAAGCTTTCAGCCCGCAATTTATTGCAGGGTTTTTATTGGCATTACAAATTAAAGCTAAAAAGACATATAATCAGAAAAAGTTTAAAGCTATACAGAGATGGCATTTTGGAGAACCTACTATCATCTGATTTGGGCTACATCAGCACGTCAACCTTTGATTACACCTGAAAAAGAATCGGAGTTGTATGGATATATAATTGGTAAATCTGATTCATTAAACTGCATTATCCATGCGATTAATGGAACAGAAGATCACATTCACATTGTTACATCAATTCCACCCAAAATTTCTATCGCTGATTTTGTAAAGCAAATCAAAGGGAGTAGTGCTTATCATATGAATCATTTGCCTTCTGCTGCTGAATTAGCTTTTGCTTGGCAGTCAGGGTATGGTGTGTTTACTCTGGGTAGTAAACAACTTGAGATAGCTAAAAAATACGTTGAAAATCAAAAAGTTCATCATGCTGAAGGAAAGACAATTAAGTTACTTGAAATAGAAGAGCATTGAGCGTTGTCGGATATCAACCAATAATACCAAGAACTAAAGTTCTTGGCTAAAAGCTAAAGTCAGTTAAAACTGACTAAACTATTATAAATTTTTAGATTAACCCGTTTCAACGGGTTTAAGCTTTCAGCCCGCAATTTATTGCAGGGCGATTTGTCTATAGCAATAATGAAATGGAAAAACTAGCCAAATATCGCCAGATTGTTCGCGAATTATTAATTGCCCATGCCACTACCAACGAGCCAAACATCGAATGTCAACTCATCTTTGACACCGAACACGATCACTATCAAATCCTCGATCTTGGCTGGCAAGGACTAAATCGTATTTATGCATGTTACATTTGGACTTTGGACAAGATTGAAGCAAAGAAAGAGCGGGATTAAGCGAAAAGGGATAATGAGAGTTTCAACTTTCAACCGAAAACAAATCATTATCCCTAAACCCATTATGCCAATAATTGTCAC
>JBIKYZ010000429.1:0-3263 GCA_044354985.1 Pseudanabaena sp.
CGCTTAGCGAAATATAAAACTTCACCATCTCTGATTCAATCTCTTCGCAATAGTACATAATTAAGCCTTCTTTTCTTATTTATTCTATCCTCATTTGCACAAGTTATTTAATTCTCATTCCTTAGCATATCAACAATTTATTGAGCGATCGCATTGCAACTCATAGACTAGGCGATCGCTGCAATCGCCTAACCTCTGATGACTATGACGTAGCTAAAGCCAAGATTTAAACGGGGAGATATTTCGATTTATTAGGCGATCGCATTGCAGATTAGAGAATAGGCGATCGCAAGGCTATAATCCTACTCAATTACAAAACATTTTTCTTAAACTTTACTGCTCAGAATATCTCGTCTTAGAGCATTTTGAAAATTTTCTAAATGGGATGGATGTTGTGGGAGCCATGCATTGCCCGTTTCTGTATTCATTGGGGGTAGGACATCATAAATTGGCTCTTGCAAAAAGTAAGTTTCTTTTAACTGCACTAACCATGCAGCTTGCCCTCTATCTTCTACCCTTGATTGGAGATCGATTAAGCTGGTAGGTGCAATATCGAGATGTTGATCTAGTTCAAAATCTACATCCAAATTTTGACGATCGCAGGGAAAAATAGAAGCGATCGTGGCTAGTCCTTGGATCGCAAAAGCAGGAAAAGTGTCAGTATCAAAACCAAACTCATCCATGAGTTGCCTACACATATAGGCAGATTCGGGATTGTCGGGATAGCCAAGGGAATGAATCAACACTCTACTCCCGATAGAAGTCTTAATAAACTCAGGAGGATTGAAAACAACTAAGGTTGTGTAAACCCTCGCTAAGTAACAAACTGCTTCTTCGGGACATAGGGAAATCGCTACGGTTATCGCTGCTCGATCAAGCATGAGGGAAAAATGCTAGTACTTTTGATGTTTAAGTTGATCAGCATACAACGATTTTTGTGTTTGTGCTTTGCTGCAAATGACTTAATCTTGTTTATCGGATTTACCGCACTTTGCACTCAAATCTGAGCCAATAAATTTTTTGAAAGTGTTGCCTTGCAACACTTTCAAAAAATTTATTGGCTCGTTTAAACTTCAGCAAGAAAATCGTTGTATTGGCTGACTAGCTCTTTGACGGAAAGTTCAAAAAGTTGTTGCCCATGTTCAACAGTTGCTAGGGCAGGATTTGACCCCATACGACCATCGGGATAACGTTTGCGAAATTCTTCTGGACTGTAAATGCGGCTATCTTTGTTGACATATTCGCTAAGAGAGACATTTTTGATCGAGTCAGGATAGAGATACATCGTGACAGCAACTTCACTGGGCGTAGCGTGATAGCCTTCTTGATTGCCATAAAGCTCTCTAACCAGTTTATACATGTCATTACTTGCCCACCAGTTACCAAGGCGACAACGCACATCAGGCAGCTCATTATAAATCTCTGTGAAGGCAGTTTTGAGAACGGCAATATTGCCACCATGACCATTGAGAAAGAAGAATCGTTTAAATCCGTGCTTGGCAAGCGATCGCACGACATCATGAATTACTAAGGTAAGCGTGGAGGGTTTTAAGCTAATTGTGCCTGCAAAGCCTGTGTGATGCTCAGCCATGCCAAGGGTAAGGGTGGAAGTAACTAAAGCCTCGGCTTTTTCGCCAACGGAACGGGCGATCGCTTCAGCGCAAATAAAATCTGTGCCGATTAGCCCTGAGGGGCCATGCTGCTCAGTGGAGCCGATGGGAATAATTACAGCCTGCGATCGCTGTAAATAAATCTCGACTTCTTGCCATGTGGATAGGTGTAACAGCATAGATTTTATCTTTTAGTTCTGAATCTAATTATTACAGTGCTTTGCGCTCAAACCAGAACCAAGAGATTTTTGGAAATTGTTGCGAAGCAACAATTTCCAAAAATCTCTTGGTTCTTTATAGGCACTACCTTTACCGCCTATGTTGTTTGGCTTCTAATCATTTGCTCAGCGGCGGCAGCGATGATCGGACGAGAGAAGAAATAGCCTTGACCATACTCACAGCCTAATTGCTTCAACATAGACATTTGCTCATGGGTTTCTACGCCTTCGGCAACTACATTCATATTTAGGGCATGGGCAAGAATGATAATTGTGCGGATAATTTCAAAATTCTGTCCACCAAGGCTCATCTGTTCGACAAAGGTTCGATCAATTTTGAGCGTATTGATGGGAAAACGATGTAAATAACTGAGAGAAGAATAACCCTGTCCAAAGTCATCAATGCTCAGTTGAATATTGCGGGCGCATAATTCTTCTAGTTTCGCGATCGTTTCTTCACCTTGATCCATCATTGAGCTCTCGGTGATTTCTAGTCGGATAGTACTGCCATCTATTCCTGTTGTTGCTAACACCCGATCTAGTTTTTCTAAAAGGTTTTTTTCGCGTATTTGTTGACAAGTAAGATTAATGCTCATTTTTAGAGACTTGGCTTCTATAAATTGGCTTTGCCATATAGATAACTGCTTACAAGCTTGGTTTATCACCCAATCACCAATCCCAATAATTAAGCCTGTTTCTTCAGCGATGGGAATAAACTCACAGGGTGGTACTAATCCACGTTCGGGGTGATGCCACCGAATTAAGGCTTCAAATCCTGCGAGCTTATCTGATGTCAAAGATATAATTGGTTGATAATACAGCTCAAACTCCTGTCGCTCTAAAGCATAATGGAGATCACTATCAAGTTGACTCGCTTTCAGGTTTTGTTCGTACATTTCCTTGTCAAAGAGAATGTATCTTCCCTTTCCAAGCGACTTAGCTCGATACATTGCAATATCAGCATCTCTGAGTAAATCAGTGCCATTCACATAGTCTCGATTGCTGATGACGATGCCAATACTAGCACTTGCAAAAATTGTTTGAGTTGGTAAATTAATCGGAAGTGAAAGCTTAGAAAGAACGCGATCGGCAATCATCAAAGCTTCGCTAACTTCTTGGATATCATCAATCAAAATCGTGAACTCGTCCCCTCCTAGACGGGCTACAGTATCACCAACCGATCGCAAACAACCACCTAAAAGCTTGGAGATCGCTTGCAAAAACTGATCGCCAATCATATGACCATGCATATCATTAACCATTTTAAAGCGATCTAGATCGATGAACATCACCGCAAACATATATTGGGAGGCTCATCTAGGTAAATAGGTGGAAGGAGGCATAAGAAGACGACGAAGGAAATCAAAATCAATCCAGCTAAGATTGTATGCCCACTCAAACATGGCTACATATAGATACAAATACTTTTTGCGAA
>JBIKYZ010000180.1:0-10881 GCA_044354985.1 Pseudanabaena sp.
CCTATGTGCTACTCTTGGTTTAGTTTCGATGAAGCAATTACGTTCAAACTTTGTTTCAGTATACATTCTCAGACTCTTTTATCTAAATCAAATCTCTGGATTTTCTATCTGCGTAAGGTGAGTTATTAGTCCAAAAACTGATTTTGCATTCAAGAAAATCTTTGGCTCTGAACAAAGCCATGATGTCTTGATCAGTTTTTTGAATGCGATGCTTTACAACGGCGATCGCAGAATTTCGCAATTAGAAATTCTAAATCCTTATTTAACTCCGCGCATCCGAGGTGTTAAGGATACCTATCTCGATGTCAAAGCCAAGCTGGATAATGGCACAAGCGTAATTATCGAAATGCAAGTATTAAATATTGAGGGATTTGAAAAGCGAATTCTCTATAATGCTGCAAAAGCCTATTCTATTCAACTCGGTATTGGGCAATCCTATTCGCTCCTAAATCCTGTGATTGCACTGACAATTACTGATTTTGTGATGTTTCCCGAAATAAATCAATTGACTTCTCGGTTTATTTTAAAAGAGAAAGATTTTTTGATTGACTATCCCATTTATGATCTTGAGTTGGTGTTTGTTGAGTTACCAAAGTTTGGCAAAGCGATCACTGATCTAGAAACCTTGGCGGACAAGTGGTTATATTTCCTCAAACATGCGATCGATTTAGATGTTGTGCCAGAGAGTATGAATCTTGTGCCAGAAATTAAGCAAGCCTTTGACTTTGCCAGAGAAGGAAATCTCTCGCCTGAAGAGTTAGACGAGTTAGAACATCAGGAGTTCTTTATCCAAGATCAACATAATGCGATCATCAAAGCTTTGAAGCAAGGAGAAAAGAAAGGCTTGGAGCAAGGTTTAGAGCAGGGCTTAGAGCAAGGTAAAACTGAGGCAACGCTAGCAATGGCAACAAAATTGCTGGATCTTCTTGATGACGCGGCGGTTAGCCATGCGACTGGGTTGAGTTTGCCAGAAATAGCAAAATTAAGAAGTATGAGATCGCAACATCAATAAGACAGTAAATCTGTAGCGATCTCATGTCGTCAATTTACAGCAATCACCAGATTTTCCAATCACTCCAATTGAGATTAAAAATAGAAGTGTCGGGAAATGCGATCGCATTATTATTCTTTACTAACATTTGCTGTAACTGCATAAGTTGTGGGCTAATCCTTGGCAAATCCTCAACTAGTTGGTAAGGAAGAATTCCTTTAGACAAGGAAAAATCAGCAGTTGTACCTGCGGCGGCTCCTACAGACCACTCATAGGAATGGACACGATAGCCTGCGGCAACAATATAGCTAAAAGCGATGTTTTTGCCAGACACGATCAGATTGTCAATTTTTTGAGGAATTAGCGATCGCAATGGAATTTGTCCTGGGAATGCTGGCCCGTGACCATTGCGGACTCCAGCCCGTTCGGTATTTCCTGCTTTCTCAACTGGATATTCACTCAAGCAAGGATGGAAGTCTAGATAATATTGAGCAATGCCGATCGCATCAGGATAAATCGTCGAACGGGTCCGACGCGGAATTTTGTTTGGATCAGTATTATTTCTAATAGTGCTAGCTGCGTCTAATCCTGACAAGGCTTTCCATAAGCTGTGGTAGGTTGATTCTGAAAGTTTATTTCGATAAAGTTCAGTACTAAAATCGACCTGTGAGACATCAATTTCCGACATACTAAATCCTTCAGGATAGCCATAGGAAGGGCGACCGATAATCCGTCTAGATTCTCGAATATATGGGTATTTGGACAGTCCATGTACAGTCCCCATTGGCGAGTCAAAGCCCGTGAGTAAACGGTGATTGGGAAAGGGCTTTTTCCAGTCAGTTTTTTGTTGTGAATCCGTTGTTCCTGCTACTAGCCAATAATAGAATCCAAGCGCGATTTCTTCACCACTTTTAAGGGTTTCTGTGCGTAAGCCCCCCATCCATCCATTTGGCTCAAGTTGACCCATGCGTTGCAATTGCGCTTGAGAGTAAATGAGATTATCCTTGTCAGTCCCTGGGCGGTAGTCATTACCCCATACCCAGTTCTGCATGGAGATATCACCTGCTTTCATGGCAGAAACGCCAAAGGCATTCTTTTTAGGGTTTTCTGATTCCGCACTCCAGATCCGTCGATAGGTAAAGATCGTGTCAAAGTTGGCGAGATTTGGCTTCGGGTCAGAACCGTAATAGGGTAAATAGCGATCGTAAGATTCAGGCTTCATTTGTGGCTGAGCTTCCTTGGTTTGCTCCATTGCAAAGGTATAGGTAAAACCTTGAGTGCAGTAGGCATCATTGATCGTTACAGGTGAAGATGGATTGAGATGCGATCGCGGATCGATGCCTAAGCGATAGGGAACATCTGCTAGAGCAATGATTTCCCCTGTTTCGGTGGAGTCAATCACAAACCAATCACTTGGGCGCTTTTGCTCTTGAGTCTTGACATTAACTAAAGGTTCAAAGCGAATAATTTGTTTTTGTAAGCGTGGTGAATTTTCGTAGCGATATGCGTCTTCAATAATTTGTGAAAGTGGCTCAGTATTTAATGGTGGCGTATTTGGTGCTGGGCTATGTTGAATAGCGATCGCGCGATCGATCAGTTTGCCATCCGCACTCATTTCCAACTTCTTAATTACGGTATTCGGAAACCATTTCAACTTGCCATTCCCTTTTTGGGCTGCTTCCTGCAACATTCCCACCAGTATTTGCTGCGCGGTATTGGGAATAAAACAAGATACACTTACCCAACAATCTCCCGCATTTAACTTTCCATAATTTTGTTCAATTCGCTTCCGAAATTCTGTGTATCCTTTAGGAAAAAACCATAGGTTACGCTGTTTCTTGGCTTCATCTAATGCAGAAGTACCTTGAGCAGTGATCTGTCCGCCCACCCAATCGGTAATTTCAGTCATACAGACAGTGCGTCCTGCGAGTAGACCTTCGTAGGCAGTTGCTGTACCTGCTACCCCACCACCCACGATTAAGATTTCACAATCTTCAGTGCGCACTGATGCTTTAGCAAGAGAATTTTGAGCGATCGCGAGATCGGCAATTCCTATAGATCCTAAGGATATAGCGATCGCATAGGTTGAAACCCAAGTTTTAGAACTGAGCTTTTTCAATGATTTTGACATTAGGGTAAATTTTTTAGATTGCAACATATCCTAACCATAAGTTTACCTTGCCTTAAACTCATGACGCTAGAGTTAGAGGCATTGACAAACTCTTACGAAGTTAAGCCCAAGGGAGAGTTGCGGTGCTTAGCGCTGCAACTCTCCCTTGGGCTTGGCTACAGCCATAGCATCAGGAAATTATTAAAAACATGACCATTAATCGCAGAGATTTCCTAACTTTTATTGGTGGAATTAGTGGCGCGGTGCTGCTTGGTACATCTCCCCGCGATCGCCAAAACCTCAAATTTTCCATGCCTTTTATGGATTATGAGACAGGGAATGAGGCTTTTGCCGTAACATCCTCAAATCTGAGCTTCAAGCCTACTAAGGGCGTAATGCCCTTGCTCACGGACATGATCGATCCATCAAAACAGAGTCAGGCCTACAAAAATGCTGAAGTAATTGACAATCTGGTTCTTCCTGAAGGATTTGTCTATGATGTGATCGCAGCATGGGGCGATCCAGTTGGAGACTCACGATTTGGCTACAACAATGATTATTTATCGCTGGTTGAAACCAGTAAAAATGAAGGTTATCTAACCGTCAATTTTGAATACATCAGCAGCATTCCTTGGGAACAATCTTTCTCCCAAGTCATTGGTAAGTCTTTGCCATTTACTGAAGTTGCTGATCAACTCAAAGCTATGGGTAGCAAAGATATTGATGCTTGGTCATTAGCGGACAGTAATCCACTCAAAGACAAAATTAAATTGATCTCCAAAGAAGCCTTGATCGATCTTGGTATTGGCGTAATTTCGGTAAAGCGTAATGTCAATGGCAAATGGGAGCGCACTAATTCCAAAGCTGACCGTCGTATAACTGGGATCTCAGGGTTAGAAGATGGGCGCTACCTCAAGTCAACAGGTGCAGCAGTAGAGATTTTCCGTAAGGTTAAGGGTTTAGGCTATACCGATAAACTTGGCGATCGCATTATCGGCACATTTAATAACTGTGCTGGTGGGACAACTCCTTGGGGAACTGTACTTAGCGCTGAGGAGAACTATCAAAATTTTGTGCCAGAAGAGGTAATGCCCGATGGAACTTCCTTCGCGCCCAGCAAAAAGAAATTCACCAAAGATGATGGCGAACTAGTTGGCATTGCAAACGTGTTTGGGCTAGCAGGTAATAAGTATGGCTGGATCGTGGAAATCGATCCCGCCAATCCTGATGATTTTGGAACTAAGCATACTTGGCTAGGACGCTATCGCCATGAAGCCGTGGGCATTCGTGCCGAAGCAGATAAGCCTTTAGTATTTTATTCTGGCTGCGATCGCCGTGGTGGACATCTCTATAAATTTGTCAGCAAAGGGCTTGTTTCCGATCCTAAAGACAAGGCAAATTCTAAACTTTTGGAATCGGGAATGCTCTATGCAGCTAAGTTTAATGCCGATGGGACGGGTAGCTGGATTGCCTTAAATCCTCTAACTCCGATCAATCCTCATAGAATCGATGTCCTCGCAGGAAAAATGTTGCCTCTGCCTAAACGTCCTGAAGGTGGAATTTTTAATGCAACTAAAGAAGAGGAGATTGCGGAGTTTAGATCCAAATTCAAAACTTTAGGAGATCTCTATGTTGGTAGCGATCGCGAGAAGCAAGGCGCAATTTTGATCGATGCCCACTATGCGGCTAATGCCGTTGGCGCGACCTGTGCGGCACGTCCTGAAGACACTAAAGTGGCTACAGATGGGACATTATTTATTGCCTTTACTTCAGGTTCTGCTAGTGCTAGTGATGGTAGCCCAGATTTACGCATCTTTAAGGGTAAAGATGGCAAGGCGTACGAATATGGCTGGATCATGCGTTTAAATGAAGAAAGCAATAAGCCTGAGGCGATGAACTTCAAATGGTCGATGATTGCGACAGGTGGTGAACCTGCTGAAGGTGGGCTTGGTTTTACCAATCCTGACAACCTAGTGCTCGATCGTGGCGGACATGTTTGGATGGTAACTGATACGTCCAGTGACAAGTACAATCGCGCTGTTCCTAGTCGCCAAGACAAAGATGGAAAACCTGTCAGTCAATCAAATTTACGCGGACTTTACGGCAACAGTTCGATTTGGTTTGTACCAACCTCTGGTGCAGATACAGGCAAAGCGTTTCTATTTGGATTTGGTCCAATGGAATCCGAAACCACAGGTCCATTTTTCTCTAGCGATCAACAGACGCTTTTCTTAGCGGTGCAGCACCCAGGGGAAATCAATGGTACGCGCAATAATATGGCCTTTGAGTCCCGTAAATTTGCGATGAGAACTACTAATGGCAAGGAGTTTACGCAAACTCGTAAGGTTCCCATTGGTTCCAATTGGCCAACACTGAAGCCAAATGATCCACCTAAGCCTGCGGTAGTTGCCATTCGTAAGATTGATAACAGTTCTATTTAAAATTCCAGCCCCTATACCAAAACCAATAAAAGGAATGACGGTGCTTTGCGCCGCCATTCCTTTTATTGGTTTTGTGTCCTAATCAAAATTTGCACGCGGTAACCTAGAAAACAAAAAAAGAGATAGAGCGTTTAAAGCTCTATCTCTTTTTTGTTGTGAAATCTATGTTTTTAACTTAAAAGCAATGCTCTTAAGTTAAAGCTTATAAAGATTTAGAAAGGAAATGTTAAGGTGTCAGGGAATAAGCGGTTAGCTTCGATCAATACACCAGCGGTGATTGTGAGCCATACAGCAGCCAAGACAGGAGCAGAAGATAAAAAGCCGTTCAATGGAGTTCTCCTTTTAGATAGTTTTGATTTTTTTCCAGAGTGTTAAAACACTTGTCGCAACACTCTGGAAAAGTTAGCAAAGCGATCGCTAGATATAGAAACTAGCGAGGCGAAACGGTAACTTCATTTTCAGGAGCCAACAGTTCGCCAGTGCCAAACTCTTTAAGAGCAGCAAGGGGCCATGCAAATCCAGTTAGCATACATTTAATAGCAAGAGGAAGATCGATGATGATTTCCTTTTGAGTTGCAGTTGCTGGATCTTTACGAATAGCAATCAGATAAGCACGACCAACCCAGCCAATCCAACCAGTGATGAATAGAAACATCAAGGCAGGAATGGTGAATTCGCCAGCATGACTCCAACGACCATCGCTGATCAAGTGAGGTAAGCCATCTTCGCCGCAGAGCAAGCCAGAGTTAGCATATTTTGCAAAACGAGCTTCAGTTTGAGCAACTTTACCTTTGAGGTATTCAGCAGGGCCGCTACCAGCTTTGAAGTTAGCTAGACGGGCTGTATAACCATCAACTTCAGTTTGCAAGCGATCTTGAAACGCAGAGGAGGTTGCACAGGGAGTCAAAGCATTGAATGAGAATTCTGCGTATGCAGCAGGGGTTGCAGCAAGGCTAACGCCAAACCACAGGCTAATAACTAGAATGAGAGCAAAAAGTCTTTTCATGGACTGACCTTAATTTACCTTTGATAAGATAGGCAAAAATAACGAGATTTTCGTTTGAGAACTTAGCCTCAGATCCTATATCAGCGATCGCGCCTTGGTAAAGCAATCTTCACATCCTGTAAAGTAAATTATCAATTAAGATGATCTAACTGCCGCAAAGCGGCAGTTAGATCATCTTAATTTTGTTTAGATTTTGTTTAGAAATGCCAACTATTCTTGCGATCGAATCTAGCTGTGATGAAACTGCGGCGGCAGTTGTATGCGATCGCCAAATTCTTAGTAGCGTAGTTTCATCGCAAATTTTAACCCATGCGCTTTATGGCGGCGTTGTGCCTGAGATTGCAGCACGGCAACATGTAGAGACAATTAATCCTGCGATCGCACTTGCCTATCGCGAATCAGGAAAAACATGGGCTGAGATTGACGGGATTGCGGTGACGACTGCCCCTGGGCTAATTGGTTCGCTGATGATCGGCGTGACTGCTGCAAAAACCCTGGCGATGTTGCACAAAAAGCCTCTGATAGCAGTGCATCACCTTGAAGGACATATCTGTTCAGCTTTATTAGCCGATCCAACTTTAGAGCCACCATTTTTATGTTTATTAGTTTCAGGTGGACATAGCAGCATTATTTTAGTCAAGGACTATACCGACTATCAGGTAATGGGCAAAACTCGCGATGATGCTGCTGGTGAAGCATTTGATAAAGTTGCGCGGTTGCTAGGTTTGGGCTATCCAGGGGGGCCAGCAATTGACAAGATCGCGATCGCGGGAAATCCCAAGGCTTACAAATTACCGCAAGGGCGCATTCCTGATTTCCCCTATGACTCTAGCTTTAGCGGTTTAAAAACCGCAGTATTGCGCTTGACCCAAAAACTTAGTCCCAATGGCGAAGAGTTACCGATCGCCGATATTGCCGCCAGTTTTCAAGAGACCGTTGCTACTGCTCTAGTAACTCGCACGGTTAAATGTGCAGTTGAACACAACTTATCGACAATCGTGGCAGTTGGCGGTGTAGCAGCAAATAGTGCATTGCGATCGCGCCTTGTGACCAGTGCCGCAGAGCATGACATTCGGGCAGTTTTTCCGCCCTTGAGTCTTTGTACGGACAATGCCGCGATGATTGGCTGTGCAGGAGCTATTCATCTCGCTCGTGGCGAAACTTCGTCTATGAATATTGCAACGCGATCGCGCCTCAATCTCGAAGATTGCCAAAGCCTATATGCGTAAATAAAAAACTCTAAGAGATCCCCCTCAATCCCCCTTGTAAAGGGGGAAGAATAAAAATTCTCCCCCCTTTACAAGGGGGGCTGGGGGGGATCTTAGGCGACGCTTAAAATAGTTTATTTACATTACTGATGGCACGACCAAATCTTTCATCGCCCTATGGATGTCTTCAGTGAGCTTACGGGTGCATTCCTTGGAGGCGGCGCGACTAGATTGATATTCGGCTAGACGATCTGACACCGATAAGGGTTCGGCAACTGAGATCGTTAATTTGCGATCGCCAAAATGTGGAGTTTCCTTAAAAGCTGAATCTTGATTACGCTCAGTAACACGCTGTAAGACGCTCCACATTAATTTCAGAACTTCAATATAGCGACTAGGGCTAGGATGTTGGCGGACATAGTCACTGGTGACACCGATGATACTTTCAGCGATTCGCATATGCCAGTTGCTATAGCTCGCTTCGAGCGCTAATTGATCCGCAAAGCCTCGCTCCACCTCAGATAATTTCTCAAGATCCTGAATGTCATTACGAAAGATCCGATCCCATCCAGCTTGTTCGAGACGACGACAGCGATCGATCGGTGAACCCTTTGCCTTGATCCCAAAACTCATTTCCGCAACACTCAAAATGCGATCTGCTAGTTCCTCCAAATTTGCGGCTAAATTATCGGGATTGGTATTTTCGCTGTTAATTTTGGCATAGTTGCCGTAGAAAGATTTGTAATAATCGCTAACCCATTTCACTAGATAACTACCCAAATCGTAAAGTCTTTGATAGCGGTTATCAGGCGTAATCGCGGGTTTAATAATTCCACATTCTTTTTCAATCGTGATGATTGTTTGATCAATTTTCCCCCAAGCCTGAGTCGAATATTCGTATTGAATCCCCACAGGAATGATTAACATTTCCTCTGTCCGCCCTTCTTTGAGCAAATCCTCGGCAGCCCAAAATCCAATCTGAGCAATTCCTGGTTCTAGTTCAGCAACTGTCTCACTTTTGCCATTTGTGCCACCTTCAGGAGCCATCGAGAGAGGCACTTCACCATGAGTAATTTGTTTGCGCATCCAATTTAGCGCGAAGCGATCAAGCTTACCGCGAAAAATGGAAATCCCTCCTAATGCTGGAAATAACCAATTGACGTAATCTCCAGCCCATAGAGAAATGCCGCGATCGTACACAAACCCGCTATGGGGCAATGTCGTTAACTTGATGCCCATACTTCGGGCTTCTTCTGGCACAGCATAGGCAAGTAAGTACAGCATCGCAAAGGGATCATCCGTGGTGGGATGCCGAAAAGCAAGCATGTATCGCGATTTGCCATCCTGAAATTTTTTTGTAGCTTCAACAAGGCGATCGATATAGCGGGTTTCAATCTGCTTGATGCCACATTGCCACCGTAACCAAAAAGGCGTTAACAGCCGTATGATTTTCAATATAAATTGATTGGCTTTGGGCGGATAAACTTTGAGAGGTGGTTGAACGCGAGTCAGATCTACTGCCATGATTTCCTTTGTGTGTACAGCAATACGAATTAAAACACGCAAAGCGTATCTCCGCGATTTTAGCTTTTTTTACAAACTAAATAATCATTTCAGCCAAAGAGCTATTGATGTTTGAAGAATGGCGATCTCCTATCGATAATACCAAAGCACAAAATGGCTAAGCCATTTTGTGCTTTTAAAACCCTTACAGGGTTTGGTTTTTAATTCATAGAAGTGTTGCCACACTTTTGTGAATTGTTATAAAACTAGGCTTTCAGTTGACGCGATCGATGTGGTGCACAATTCCTCAAGCTTGATAATTTAAAAGCCTTGCTAAGCAAGGCTTTTAAATTATGATTTGGTTTTAGCTAGAGCGCAAACCGCTATACACTAAACAATAAGCAATAAATTGCTGCATCCTACGTCAACACTGGTATATGAGAAAGCTACTAAAGGGTTTACACAAGTTTCAATCGTCCTATTTCCCTGCTAATCAAGAGATTTTTGAACAACTTGCCGAAGGACAAAAACCGCGAGTATTGTTTATCACTTGCTCCGATTCGCGAATTGTGCCGCATCTCATTACTCAGTCAGGTGTTGGCGAACTGTTTGTAATTCGTAATGCAGGGAATTTAGTACCGCCCTTTGGGGCAGCTAATGGCGGCGAAGGCGCTGCGATCGAATATGCGATCCATGTGCTGGGCATTGAGCAAGTAATTATTTGCGGACATTCTAACTGTGGTGCGATGAAAGGTTTGCTCAAGCTAGAAAAGCTGAGAACCGAAATGCCTCTGGTCTATGAATGGCTACAACATGCTGAGTCAACGCGCCGCTTAATCCAAGAAAATTATGCTGATATTAAAGGTGAAGAGCTTTTAGCAATTACGATGGCGGAGAATGTCGTCACTCAAATTGAAAACCTGAAAACCTATCCCGTAATTCGCTCGAAATTGCATCAAAACAAGATGTCCATTTATGGCTGGATCTATGACATTGAGACTGGTGAGGTACTTGCCTACAATCCTGAAACCGATGAGTTTGAAGTTCCCCAAACTCTGTTAGCCAATGCGAGCAGTGCATCCAACGAACATTTTGTGCATACTGATGCCCCACCAATTCCATCCGCTTATCAGAACGATGCAAGCAAATCTCAACCTAAAAATCCTGGTGATTTAGCTTCATGGATGTCCCTTGAGCAAGCCAATCGCATCTATCGCGGTTCAGCAAGATAATTAAAGGCGGTGCTTTGCACCGCCTTTAATTATCTTGCCGCGCAAATTTATCCGATAATCAAACAAAATCTACATTAAGGTTTTATTTGATTTGCGCCCCCAGCAATTTGTTTCAGTAACTGATGTTACGTGGCAGCAATTCCTGCGACCCTCAAGGTTGGGGGCTGAGCCCTGTGGCGCAGCCCCTTGTATCTTGAAGAAGAACAAAGGTTAAAATCTTTGAACAAGCAATTAAGCAGAGGGAAATTCGCGCAGCCCCTAGGGACACCAAGCCCGAACTGTAGATAGAATCACCCCTGCCTAACAAAGTGGAATCAAGACAGGACAGTATCATAGGTCGCCCACACAGGTAAACCTGCATTTACAAGGATAGTTTATAACCACTGATTG
>JBIKYZ010000430.1:0-3257 GCA_044354985.1 Pseudanabaena sp.
TCTCAAACTTAATTCTAAGCTCAATCACTTCGCTCTCAAATCCAAATTATATATCAAGGCTTTGCAGCAATCTCACTTGGAATGGCAGTCTCTGAAACCTTTTTAGGCTTCTGCGTAACATGAGCTCGTTACCCGTAGGAACCCTTGCCTCTGCTCCATCACGGCGAGTGTAGCCGAGCAAGCCTTCAAAATTGCCATCACGGAATGCGATCGCGGCGGTATTTGTAAAACTGCGATCGGTAGTTTCCGCATTGGTCGAGAGGCTAGTCACTACTGATTGATCGGGACGCTTTTTGAGTAAATCTTCGGGATCGATCGTACGGAAGCTAACTACGCCGCCCAGAGCATCGCTACCATAGAGTGCAGAAGCTGGCCCTCGGACTACTTCAACCCGTTGCAAGCTTTCAATATCGACGTAGTCACGTCCAAGAGAAGATGTGCCAAAAGAAAACTGGGCTGGAAGCCGAATCCCGTCATTGAGAATCAAAACCCGATTGCCGACTAAACCGCGAATGTTAATATCCTGCAATCCATAGCGGCGGTTATTTCCGACCGAAATATTTGGTTCGTAACGGAAGAGATCGCGTAAATCTTGAGATAGATTTTGATCGATTTTGTCAGCATCAATTACAGCGATCGAACTAGGAGTTAGTCTGGTTGGTCTAGCGGTTCTTGTGCCTGTGACTGTTATTTCTTCTTCGGGGTTATCATCACGATTGAGGCTAAAAAGCTGCCCTTGAGTTTTTAACGCAACTTCTTGGGTGGGTGGCTTGCCATTCCCGATTATATTGACCCGCAGGGTATTCGCATCGAGTTGAGTAATGTTGATCTTGCTAATTTCCGCAGTAGGCTCAGCGGCGCTAAATTCCTGCATATTAGGAATCGCCAGCACAGCATTGGGAATATCCGCAATCAGATTATTTCCTTCAATCCTAAATTTATTGCTATCAATCTGTAGCGATCGCCCTTCTGCGGTTTCCAAGATAATCTCTAGTCTTGCATTACTAGGATTAATCTGGATTTTAGTAACTTGGACTGGCGATGCTTGAGCGATAGAGGGTTTTTCAGCTTTTGGGGCTGAATTGATGACTTGTTGAGATCCGTCAGCAGCGATCGCTAATTCTGCAAATAGCAACAATTTCGGAATACTAAACAATAAGAATGTGGCATTCTTGAGCAGAATGTGATGAAATTTCATATGATGTTTGATGTCGATTTGATGTCGATAAGTCGAGGGCAAGTTGGCGCTTGCCCTTTTTTCTGGTCTAAGTTTAAAGATCTGCTCCGCTAGTTGTAGGATCGCGACTCCTGACTAAAATATGTGATGGCGACAGCAGGCAAATCTGTAACCCCACAGGAGTGATGATTGTCAATGCTTCCACATCAAAGACTTGACGTAGATTTTCAGGAGTGATCGCTTGATCAGGAGTACCGATCGCCACAATCTCTCCTTTCTTCAGCATCGCAAGGCGATCGCTATAACGTACCGCCAGATTAATATCATGCAGCACCGTAATAATCGACAATTGACGCTCATGATTGAGCGTTTTCAAAAGTTCCAACAGCTCTAACTGGTGATGCAAATCCAAAAATGTAGTCGGCTCATCTAGTAATAGAACTTGTGGGTCTTGCGCTAAAGTCAAAGCTAAAAAAGCCCTTTGACGCTCACCACCTGAAAGCTGATCCACAGGGCGATCGCTAAATTCGGTTAACTGGGTTTGCGCGATCGCAGTCTCCACCATTTCGCAATCTTCTAAACTCAGATCCCATTGCCACCATGGTTGGTGGGGAGTGCGTCCGAGACTCACCAGTTGTCGCACCGTTAACCCTGATGGAATCGTCTGTTGCTGTGGCAAAATCGCCAACTGACGAGCCACCAAGTGTGCAGATTGTTGATGAATCGATTTACCATCCAGTAAAACTGTGCCAGTTTGTGGCGATAGAATACGACTAAATAACCGCAGTAAAGTCGATTTCCCTGAACCATTTGCGCCAACTAGGCTTAGCCATTCTCCTTTATGTAAAGAGAGCGATACATCCTTGACGATCGCCTGTTTGCTATAGCCACCAAATAGATGTTTTGCTTCTAATAACGCATCAGGAATTGCATTAGAAAGATCATAATTATCCATTTTCAACCTCTCTTGCCTCGTCGATAGAGCAACCAGATAAATAGCGGTGAACCAAGCAACGCAGTAACTGCACCCACAGGCAATTCCACCGTTCCTAATCGTGACAGCAAATCTGCAAGAGTTAGCACCCATGCACCACCGATCGCAGAACATGGCAAAATCCATCGGTAATCAGAACCCACTAGCAAGCGCACTCCATGCGGCACAACCAAGCCGACAAAGCCAATTAGTCCCGCCATGCTGACAGCGCTTGCCGCTAGCAAACTCGCCACTGCCCCGATCGCTAAACGCGATCGCACAAGGGAAGTTCCCAATCCTGAGGCCATATCGTCACCGAGATTAAGCAGATTGAGTGGACGCGCTAATAAACAACCTGCAATTAGCGCCATACCAACATAGGGACCAACATTATTCACCTCAGCCCAGCCGCGTCCATTCAGGCTACCAATCAGCCAATTTAGCGCCGACTGAATCCTGCCATCATCTGCAAGTAATAGTAATGTTGTCTGGATTGCCCCAAACATAGAACTAATCGCCACACCAGCCAAAATCAAGCGCTCAACTGATAGCCCACCGCCCAAGTAGCCAAGGGTATACACGAGTATCGCAGTTGCGATCGCGCCGAACCAAGCACCCACAGGAACCAAAGTCTGCACCACGCCAAGGGTGATCATCGCGATCGCTACGAGTCCTGCTCCTGCGGAAATGCCCAACACAAACGGATCGGCAAGTCCATTGCGCAGCATCCCTTGCAGCAATGCACCCGACATTCCTAGCGCCGCACCGACTACCATCGCCGCAATAATGCGCGGCAATCGTAATTCCCAAATGATGGTTTGATTAATCGATTCGCCCTGGTGCCAGAGCGCTTGCCAGAGTTCATTCCAACTAAGCGGCACGGCTCCTTGACATAGAGAAATTGCCATTGTAAGTAGCAATCCTATCGTTAATAAAACTAAAGTTGGGAGAAAGCGATCGCGCAAAAGCAAATGATTAAACGTAATTGCTCAACGCAGGAAAATTGACAAAAAGGGAAAAGCTGATAAATTAAAGAAATGAAAGAACTACCCAACCTAAAAGAACTAACAGACGAGGCAAAAGAAGCCTTGATAGTCAAGTTATGGG
>JBIKYZ010000181.1:0-10877 GCA_044354985.1 Pseudanabaena sp.
TTTCCTATGTGCTACTCTTGGTTTAGTTTCGATGAAGCAATTACGTTCAAACTTTGTTTCAGTATACATTCTCAGACTCTTTTATCTAAATCAAATCTCTGGATTTTCTATCTGCGTAAGGTGAGGTATTAAGTTTTGTAGGCTGCATTGGAGCAGGTTCGCTACGGGAATGTTGCATCATTCTATCAATAATCTCTGCGGCACGGAGACTATGCCGATGGATCGTAGAGGCATTTTCCTGTAAGTCGCTGATTAGAGTTTCGATCGATGAGGCAGTTTGGGGTTCTTGAGCCAAAAAGATTGGTCGTAGAATCTCTAGTAGTTCTTTAGATAGATCAATAGAGCCTTCAGCATAGTTTTTGACAAAGTTGAGAGGGTTACGCATCTCGTGAGCGATGCCTGCGGTGAGCGTACCTAATGAGGCAAGCTTTTCTTGGGCTATAATCCGCTCTTGAGCACTTTTGAGCTCATTAGTGCGTTCTTGGACACGTTGTTCAAGAGTTTGGGAATAGTCTTCGAGTTGGTGATTAGCTCTCTCTAGCTTGCTATTTAATTGAGATAGTTCTTGCAACAGTCGATCAAGCTCTAGTTCGGCTCGTTTGCGATCGCTGATATCAGTATGTGTTCCCAACATGCGCAATGGCTGCCCATTAGCATCCCATTCTACAATTTTACCAAGCGAGAGAATCCATTTCCAGTCACCATTTTTAGTGCGATGACGAAACTCTACTTTATAATGCGGAAGCGCACCATTTACATAATCTCGATAAGTTTTTGCAACTATTGCCAGATCATCTGGATGGAGTCTTTCAATCCATCTAGCTCTAGTCTCCTGTAGCTCCTCAGGGCTATAGCCTAACATAGTGGCATATTCTGGACTGACAACAGTTTCTCCAGATTGAGGATTAAGGTCATAGAGTCCTTGATTGGCTGCGGTCAAGGCAAGGCGTAAACGTTCTTCACTGTCTTGCAGAGATATCTCTGCTTCTCGACGTGCTGTCACATCTCGATTACTGATCACCACACCTGTGATTGAGCCATCGACTTCAAAATAAGGAGAATAGGTTGCACTAACAAATCGATTACCTGCCTTCTTAAAATAGAACCAATCCCCGTAATCAGTTGTTTCGCCTGTAAGACATCGATCAAACCTTGGCTTGACAATGTTTTGGAACGTGTCATCGCCCATGACATCACAAATAGAAACGCCAACAATCTCATTCAACTGTCGCTCATTCTGATCTAAATAAATTTGATTGACCAAGCGATACGTATAGTTTTGGTCAACCAGAGCCATCCCGACTGGAGCGATCTCCACCATCCGCTTATATTGTCTCAAGACAATTTCAGCTTGTTTGCGATCGGTAATATCACGCACTACACCGACAATTCTGAAACCATCACCCTCTTCTTTCTCAACAACTTTTCCATTTACAGCGACCCAACGTATCTCGCCATCATTACGATTAATCCGATATTCAATGTTGTAAGGGGAATGTGTAGTAAAACTATGGTGAAGAGATTGAAACACTCGTTCTTGATCTTCGAGATGAACTAATTTTAAAAAGGCTTCACGATCTCCAGGAAATGCTCCAGGCTCATAGCCAAAGATGGCTTCTGTCCTTGCTGACCAGATCCCTGTATCTAAGTTAGACTCCCAAGTTCCCATCTCCATCGTTTCGAGAGCCAGTTGTAACCGCAGTTTCTCTGACTGAAGTTGTTGCTCTGAGCGTTTGCGATCGCTAATATCTTGAATAATACCAATAAAATACTGCGGTTCTCCACTGGGGTTTCGAGCTAATGAGACAGCCAAATTCGCCCAAACAGTCTCCCCATCTTTGCGGATGTACCGCTTTTCCATCGTAAAGCTTTGTAGTTCTCCTTTGACTAAAAGTCTAGCTTTTTCGTCGTCTTTAGCAAGGTCGTCAGGATGAGTTAATTCGGCAAAAGATTTAACTAGCAATTCTGTTTCTGAGTACCCCATAATGTCGCAAAATCTTTGGTTGATTTGCATGTATTTCCCATCCAAGCTATTTTGGCAAATCCCAACAGCCGCTTGATCAAAGGTAGCTCGCAAACGTTCATTACTTTCGCCAAGGGCTATTTCAGCTCGTTTGCGATCGCTAATATCGTCGTAACAACCGAGAACCCCGATCACCTCTCCTTGGGTATTTGTTAAAGGGATTTTGCTAGTACGAATCCATGTCTGTTCCCCATTTAGATCGCTGGTGGGTTGTTCATAGTCCAATTTTGGAATTTTAGTCTCTATGACTTTAGCGTCATCAGTACGGTAGAGAGCAGCCCACTCACTCCAAGGTAGCTCAAAATCAGTTTTGCCGATAATTTGTTCGTGAGTGAGTTGATAGTCATTGGCAAACGCTGGGTTACAGCCCAAAAAACGCGACTGTAGATCTTTCCAGAAAACCCGTTGGGGAATGGTATCAAGTACCAATTGCAACATGTTACGAGATTCTTGCAGGGCTTGCGTTCGCTCTTGTACCCGCTTTTCTAGGCTTGAATTCAATTGTTGTAGGCTTTCTAGGGTCTGTAACCTTTCTAATTCAGCACCAGCCCTTGCTGCAAAGATCTTTAGTAATATCTCAGCGCGTTTTGGGTTGGCGATGGACTTACGACTGAGAATATTAATAACACCAATCGTTTCGTTGAATTCATTTTTGAGGGCAAGACCCATATAACTCTCAGACTCGATTTGGACAAGAAATTCATCTAGAGGGAAACAGCCTTGAACATCTTTCGGACAGTAATAAATACCCTGCTTGATTACTTCAGCACATGGGGTATTCGCAATTTCATAGATTACATTTGGCTGAAATTGTTGGTCATAATAGACGGCTAATGCTTCTAGCCTTTCCCCGACTTTTTTGCTAATACAGATATGAGAGACATCTAGAGCAATGGCAATTTTCTCTGCTAAACAGAAAAAGAAGTCTGCACCAGTTACCGAAGCTGTACCTTCCATCAAACTCTGTAGGGCTAGTTCTGACTGTTTGCGATCGCTAATATCCATTGCAATTCCAGCCGTTCCTATGGGTTCATTGAGATCGCCAAAAACTGGATTCTTAAATGTCTCAAACCATTGTGTTTTTCCATCGGCTGTAATTAGTTTTTCCTCAACCCGTTTTTGTTTACCAGATCTCATTACCTCAAAATCATCTCTGCGATAGGATTCAGCTAATTCTTGCTCCCAAATATCTAGATCTGTCAGTCCAACTAATTGTGAAGAATCATAACCACAGGCTTTAGCAAATGACTCGTTAACTGCTAGAAATTGCCCATCGCGATCCTTTAGCCAAGCAATGTGAGGAATGTTATTTAGTAGTGAATATACCTGGTTGTTTCTTTGCAGGACGAGACTTTCTAAGTTGGCATTTAATAACTCAAGTTGAGAGTTCGCTTGCTGAAGGGATACCTGCTGTTGGGCGATTTTCTTTTCTTGTTCGTAGCACCGCAAAGCTTCTGTCACTGTTAATTTAAGATCGACTTCACTCCAAGGTTTGGACATAAAGCGATAGAGATTACCTCGATTGACCACATTGGCTATAGCCTCTGCGCTTGCTTGACCAGTCAGCATGACTTTTAAGATCTCAGGATGTCGAGCATGAAGTTCAATCAAGAATTGATCTCCTTGCATATTCGGCATAATCTGATCAGCAATTACTAGGGGTATTTCTATCCCGTTTGACAATAGCTCTTCTACCAAAGTTAATGCTTCTTCGCCACTTTCGGCGATTTCGATCGCATAGTCGGGAAAACATCTCATTAATTGACTTCTGAGGGTGATCAGAATATTAATTTCGTCATCCACGCAAAGGATTGTCATTCTATTCATGGTTTCATCACCTTGCGAAGCTAGGGTGTGCATATAAGAACGCCCTGCACTCAAGTGCGGGCTAAAAGCTAAAACCCGTTTCAACGGGTTGCTTAGAAGTATTCTTTAGTCTGCTTCAGTAGACTTGAGCTTTTAGCCCGCACTTGAGTGCAGGGCGACTGCTGCTCAAGTACTACAATTATAAATTGATTAAATCCTTTGGGCAATGCGTAACTTCGCCGATCGCGATCTAGGATTTGAACGAGTTTCTTCATCCGTAGCGATGATGACTTTTTTGGTGAGAACCTGTAAGCGATCATCTTCTCGAAATGTATGCTTGACAATGCGATCTTCAAGACTGTGGAATGTAATTACGGCAATCTTACCGCCTGTTTTTAGCCAATTTGGAGCCACTGCAAGCCATTTTTCGAGGCTTTCTAATTCACGATTTACAGCTATTCTCAGGGCTTGAAAAGTTCGCGTAGCGGGATGGATTCTGCCATTCCGATAACTAGCAGGGACGCAAGCAGAAATGGCATTAGCAAGTTCCAACGTGGTTTTAAATGGACGCTTCTCTACAATTTGACGGGCAATTCGTCGAGAAAGCCTTTCTTCTCCCAGTTTAAAAAATATATCCGCAAGTTCTACTTCTTTATAGTGGTTGATAATTTCCGCAGCAGTCAGAGTCTGGCGATTATCCATCCGCATATCAAGATCTCCTGACTCTCGGAAGCTAAACCCCCGCTCAGCAATATCAAATTGCGTTGAACTTACGCCCAAATCAGCAAGGATGCCATCAAATTTCAAATCTGGCGAAGGCTTATATTCACAAAAGTTGCCACGCCAAAAGGTTACTTGATTTATATAATCGGCAAGTTTTTCGGTTGCCGCCGCGATCGCCATTTCATCGCGATCGATCGCGACTAAACGCACATTTTCTGCCCCTTGCAAAATTAATGCGCTATGTCCACCACCGCCAACCGTGCAATCGAGGTACATACCACCTGAAATAATCTCTAAACCTGCGATCGCTGGCTCGGCAAGGACGGGAACATGATGAAACTGAGCAGTCATATTTTTGAAGTTTGAATATATTACCTAAGAGGGGCGTGAAGCAGCCCCCTTAGTTTTGAGAGCAAAGCACCTTAATCGTTATCAATATGTATCTTGATAGTCGCAATAAGGTAACCAAAGTCATTAATATAGTCTACTGTGCTGTTTATTTGCCGAATTTGTCACCATGAAACATACTCTCTCCGTTGTCGTCCAAGATGAGGCAGGCGTGCTGACCCGCATTGCTAGCTTGTTCGCCCGCCGAGGTTTTAATATCGAGAGCCTTGCGGTCGGGACTGCCGAGCAAGATGGATTTACGCGCATTACGATGGTGGTCTCTGGCGACGATCACACGATTGAGCAAATCACGAAGCAGTTGCATAAACTGATCAATGTGATCACAATTCTTGACTTTACCGATATTCCTTGTGTTGAGCGCGAGTTGATGCTCGTTAAGGTAAATGCTGCGCCAAATGTGCGATCGGAAATTATTGAAATATCTCAGATTTTCCGCGCCCGTATTGTTGATGTGGCTGATGATTTCTTGACAATTGAAGTGGTTGGCGATCCTGGGAAGATGGTGGCTATTTTGAAGATGTTAAACAAGTTTGGCATTCGCGAAATTGCCCGTACTGGCAAGGTTTCGTTGACCCGTGAATCGGGGGTTAATACTGAATACCTCAAAATTTCCAAACACAGTTTAGGCAGCGCCGTCTCTAATTTCTAATTTTGAGCGATCGCGCTTTACTCAGTCATTGCTATAGAAGCCTTGCTATTTTGCGAGGCTTTTATAGCAATGAAAGTTTTATAAAGCCCAAATAAATTAAAGCGCCCCTTTAATTTATTTGGGCTTTGATGTGTTGTCATACTTTTGTGAATTAAAAAACAAACCCTGTTATACCAAAACACAAAATGGCGTAGCCATTTTGTGTTTTTAAAACCCTTATAGGGTTGGGTTTTTAATTCATAGAATTGTTGCCACACTTTTGTGAATTGGTATTATGAGGTGAAGATGCCAAAGGCGATCGCGATTTTGAGTCGTTGGATGGGGCGCAGGGTACGATGGTTGTGACTGCTTCTAGGTTTTTAGGGTTGTTTGTGAAGTGAAATGCGGTATATCTAGACGATCGCTTATGATGTTTAAATGTAAGGCGCGGAGGTTGAAAATAAATGTCAACAATTGAAATGTTACGCGATCGCCTTTTTGAAAAGTTAGAGAATCTAGAACCTGAAAAGTTAATTTCTGTGGAAGATGTGAAGAAGTTATTTAAGGAAACTCAGGCTTTGGCTGGTGTGAGTGAAATTACTGATGAGGAGATTGCGGAAGAAATTGCGGCTTATAGGCGAGGCGAATAATTACCAGTGCTTAAAGAATTTTTGTATAATACTTTAGAAATTAGCTAAGGGCTAAAAACATGACTACTGAGCAAGCAATTTTTGAGAAGGTTAGAGAATTATCTTCCGAGAAACAACAGGATGTTTTGGCTTTTATTGAGTATTTAAATACGGATGAGTGGCAGCAGAGATATCAAAGACGTTTTAGGCAACTGCAACAGGAAGTACAGGTTGGTATTGAGGCGGCAGATCGTGGCGATGTTATTGAGGCTGACGTGATGTTTCAGGATTTGCGAAATAAATTACAGCAGAAAAGAGCACAGGTTGGTCAATGAGTCGGATTTGTCGGTTTACTGCGCCTGCAAGTCGGGATATTGAGTCAATCATGGACTATGTGGCTGAAAATAGTAGTTTTGATGCTGCGGAACGATTGCTAGATAAGATTGAGGATAAATGTAAAAGGCTAATCGGTTTTCCCAATATGGGGCAGAAGCGTGATGAGCTTGCTTTAAATGTGCGAAGTTTTCCTGTTGATAGTTACTTGATTTTCTATCGTGCGATCGCTGATGGTGTAGAGATTTTGAGGGTTGTAAGTGGTTATCGAGATTTAAAGGATTTATTTTTGGAACAGGATGAAAATTAATGTTGTAAATCAGAATAGATTAAAGTTAAGGATTCGCGATCGCATCTTCTGCTGATTATCTAATTTCGGGCGATCGCGATTTTGAGTCGTTGGAGGGGCGCAGGGTACGATGGTTGTGACTGCTTTTAGGTTTTTAGGGTTGTTTGTGAAGTGAAATGCGGTATATCTAGACGATCGCTTAAGATGTTTAAATGTAAGGCGCGGATTTAGGAGCTATATGTATGATGGTGAATACGTCTTTTAATCAGGTGTTAGATTTGGTGGAAGCTATGCCAGATGAGGAACAGATGATTTTATTTGATTTAATCAATAGAAGAAGGTCTGAACGCAGGCGTGATGAGATTGCGGCAAATATTGCGATCGCTGCTAAGGAGTATGAACGGGGTCAGGTTTTTCGTGGCAGTGTTGATGATGTTATGGCTGAGTTGATGAAATGAGAGATTTAGCGGTGTTTGTGAAGTAAAATGCAAGGGCTTAGATCCCCGACTTTTTTTGTGATTGCCACAGTTGTTTTTGATAGCAAAGAAAAAGTCAGGGATCTGTGGGTTTATGTTTACTAAGTTATGGTGATGTTGGGTTATGAGTGATGATTTGCCGATGGGGTGGGTTGAAACTGAGATTGGAGAAATATCGCAGTTAATCTCTGGTAAGACACCTAAAGATGTTGCTCAATTTGTAAATCATACTGGCTCAATACCTTGGGTTAAAGTTTCTGATATGAACACTATCGGTAATGAAAGATATATTTCAAAGTCAGCAATTTCTTTTAGCGAATCAGAAGCTCAAAAACTTGGCTTACCAATTGTTCCTTTAGGAAGTGTAATTTTTCCAAAAAATGGCGGCGCTATTGCTACAGGAAAAAAGCGCCAAACATCTATACCATGTTCCATAGACTTAAATACTATGGCTGTAGTCCCAAAGGGATTAGATCAAGATTTTCTGTTTTACTGGTTTAAAACTCTTGATTTAGCTAGTCTTAGCGATGGTTCAGTAGTACCTCAAATTAATAAATCACACATAAGTCCGATTAAAATCTCTCTCCCGCCACTTAATGAACAACGGCGGATTGTGGATAAGTTGGATCGGATAGGCGATCGCCACCGCACGGCGCGTAATGAGCTAAACCACATCCCAAAACTAATTGCGCGTTACAAACAAGCTGTTTTAGCTGCTGCTTGCTCTGGCAAATTAACAGAAGATTGGCGAGAGAAAAATCCTAATGTAGAGACAGCATCAGAACTTTTGAGGCAAATTCTTATAAGACGAGAGCAACGATACAAAGAAAAATATGATAAGTCTAAGTTGGAAAACAAGAAAAAACCAAGAAACGATTTTGCTGATCAAATTCCTTCAATTGAATCTGAAGTAGAGATTAGCATACCTAAGACATGGGTTATTACAAATATTGACTATTTAGCCCACGTAACAAAACTAGCTGGATTTGAGTATACAGAACATTTTAGAACTAATGATGTTGCAGGGATTCCTATCATCAGAGCGCAAAATGTTCAGATGAATAAATTTATAGAAACTAACATCAAGTATATTTCTGAAGATGTTTCTAACTATCTTGAGCGCTCCCAATTGCATGGACGAGAAGTATTGATGGTTTTTATTGGAGCTGGGACTGGAAATGTATGTTTAGCCCCTCAAGGAAGAAGATGGCACTTAGCGCCAAATGTAGCAAAAATAGATGTAGATGAAATTTCCAGCAATTATCTCTGTCTCTATCTTCAATCATCCATAGGTCAGAATTATGTTGATTTATGGACAAAATCTACTGCTCAACCTAGCCTTTCAATGGAAACAATAAGAAAGATTATTGTTCTTCTTCCACCACTTGAAGAACAAAAAGAAATTGTTCGGCGGGTTGAGAAGATGTTTGAGAAGATAGATATGATGGAGCAGGAATATCAAAAAGCGACGAAACTTTGCGATAGATTGGAACAGGCGACATTAGCAAAAGCATTTCGGGGTGAACTTGTACCGCAAGACCCTGACGATGAGCCAGCATCGGTTCTGTTGGAACAAGTAAAAAGTCAAAAGGAAAAAGGAAAAAAGGGGAAATAGATTTGATCGGTAGGGGTTTAGCATTTGCGCCACAATTTCCAAACACACCACAAAAAAGCTGAATTCGCAAATGCTGAACCCTCTTTGCTTGTAACCGACAAATTATTCCTGCGGATTGAGAATCTGTGCAAAATTGCGAGGCTTGGGCATAGCATTCCCAAATGTAGAGGATCGAAGAAATTAGAAATTGTCGCGGGAATGCTATGCCCCTACATCGGTATAATGTTTTGCAACCCTAATTTCAAAGCTATAATCATAAAATCTTTGGATAGGAGAACAAGCAAATGCAAGTTAGCTATCGGCTTAATGCCAACGAACTAGACATTAGATTTATCGAAAGCCTGAAAGCCGCTTTTCAAGGCAAAGAAATTGAAATCCTAGTTTATGAACAAGACGAAACACAATTTTTGTTAGCCGATCCCATCAATCGCACAAAATTACTTGCAGCAGTTGAGAACATAAAAAATCGTAAAAATCTGGTCGAGGTTAGCTGGGATAGCCTTCCATGAAAAGACGTATTTTATTTGAAGACGATCCTCAATAATTTTATTTAAAGGTCAAGTTTTACACTATTCCCATGAACACATTACTCAAACCATCAACAACCCAACTCGACACATGGATCAGCGCCCCTTGGACAGAATTTGTGGCGATCGCTGATGCCCCCGATAGCGCCAAACGCAAAAGCTACTACTACAACCGCCAGATGAGATTTGAGGATATGTCCACAGGTTCCGATCACGCCAACGATCACGCATTAATTCTATTTGCTCTCTCCTTCTATGCCGCCACAAAGCAAATCCCCATGACTGCTAAAGATGGCTGCTCCTATCGCCAAATCGGAAAAACTGAGTTTCAGCCCGATGCCTCCTATTACATTGGCGACAATGCCGACGCGATCGCATGGGGAACCCGCATCATTGACCTCGATCAATATCCCTTACCCGATCTCGTCATCGAAATATCTGACACCACCTTTAACGATGACCTCGGCACAAAACGCCTCCAATACGAAGAGCTAGGTATTAGGGAGTACTGGATCGTCAATGTCCAAACCATGAGAATCTATGCCTTTGCGATCGCCCCAGATGGCAGCAGCCATCATATTCGCCAATCCATAGTTCTATCTGGACTAAAGCTCGAAATATTAGAACAAGCACTCCAACGCAGCCGCCAAGAAAATCAATCTACCGTCACGGCATGGCTCATGCAACAGTTTCAAAACTAAGTAACGTAAAAAGCGCTATAATTCAGATTTAATACTGTAAAAACTGTGAGTATATTCATAGTTTAGGCAATAATAAATATATGCAAAATATGCCAAGAACATTTGAGCGAATCACCTTCAATCCACAGATTATGGGAGGTAGAGCTTGTCTTAGGGGAATGAGAATTACAGTTTCCCTTGTACTAAGCCTGATTGCTAATGGCTTAACAACAATGGAAATTCTTGACGAATATCCTGATCTTGAACCTGAAGATATTAAGGCAAGCCTTTTATATGCTGCTTTCTTAGCTAATGAAGAAGTGCGTAGTTTTGTTGGGATGAGCGCATGAAGCTTTTAGCCGATATGGGCGTTTCCCAAACAGTCGTCAAATCGCTTCGAGCAATAGACTATGATGCAAAACACTTACGAGAAGAGGATTTGCAATGTTTACCAGATTCGCTAATCATTGAAAAAGCCAAGCTTGAAGGGCGAGTTATCCTTACTTTCGATCTAGATTTTGGCGATTTGATGGCTGCAAGCAAAGATGAATTGCCAAGTGTAATTATCTTTCGCTTAAAAAATACATCACCACAGTTTGTTTTTAGTAGACTCATAATTGGACTTTGGACAAGATTGAAGCAAAGAAAGAGCGGGATTAAGCGAAAAGGGATAATGAGAGTTTCAACTTTCAACCGAAAACAAATCATTATCCCTAAACCCATTATGCCAATAATTGTCA
>JBIKYZ010000182.1:0-10750 GCA_044354985.1 Pseudanabaena sp.
GGTGCACACACAAGTAAACCTAGTTAAGTCAACAATTAATCGCCCCCTAGCCCCCAATTCTGGGGGAACAAGAAAATAAAATTCTTTCAAAGTCCCCCAGAATTGGGGGATTTAGGGGGCTTAGATAAGATACATTTCAATGATGACAGAGAGACTTGTGTGTACACGGTAGCCGCGTAGCGGGAGGTAAAGGCTCTGTAAGTTAGCTACTTATGTTGATCTTGATTGACGGTTAGAGCGAAATGAAAATCTCTGGGGCGCAAGATTTCCAGTCGAGATCGCTTGTCTTGCTAATTCAGCGCGTTCGCGTGATTTCGTCATCGCACTTGTGCCACCAAAGGTTTCACGCAAAGTTAAATAATTTTGAATAATTAAAGCTTCATTATCTATAGAGCCTTGAGCCACTTGCGCATCAGTTAAACCCGATCGCGTGATCGCATCAGCAACGCAGGGAATCACATGGCTAGGACGGTTGACATGATGATCAAGTAGGAGCGCCACAGCAAATTCTGAACTCAGAATTTGCGAAAGCGTAAAGCCTTGTAGTCTTTGGGTAGGCGTAAAATAAAACCGATCAAGTCGTGAAATCGCGTGCACCACTTGTACTGATTGCACTAGCGCATCCATACCTGCGATCGCAAATCGTAAAGCCCAAAGTGGTTGTCGCATTAAGTTCTTATCAGCAGCACTCACTAGGCGATTACCATTAAGAGACATCCAACCCGTGATCCCATCTAGAGAAGTTACATCCAAGCCAAACTGACCAAAATAATATTGAAATTCAGTTGGATAGCGTCTTTTTAGATTATTAAGTAACGCAGGTAGTTCTCCCTGTTGCTCCGCCGATCCCAATGTCCACTGGAATATCCCAAAACTTAAGTACTGGCTGTCCCAAGTATTAATCGCATCAAGGCTACCTTCATTTGCTGACGTTACCAGCATTACCTTGATTTCTGAAGGACTCATCTGCACCTGTTGCAATAAGCCTGAGCCATAGGCGATAAAGTCGCGCAGTTTAAAAATACCCAGCCGATACAATCCTAGATCTCTAGTTTTGGCAAATGGCTCTTGTTGCCCAGTATTTAATAATTTGGCAATTACATCACTACCAACAGTGGTAAAGGAAATTGCAATCTTATTGGGTGGATAAACTCCCTGCAATGTATTCCTGACCATAGCGACTTCAGGATTTTGGGCGATCAGTGTCGCTGTAACGGGAATCCGTAGTTTTTGACCAATTCGTAAACTTGCAGGATTGGTAATGTTATTAATACGCGCAATCTCGCGCCAATCACCATTAGCCCCCAAAAAGCGTCTCGCGATCGCGGATAGGGTATCTCCAGCTTTAACAATATATTCCTGCATAGCTGTCTCACAAATCGAACGTTTCAAACTCTAATGGTTTAAACAGCATATTGCGATCAATTGCTGAAAAAACTTTATTATTTGCCCTGTCAGAAGTTATGCAACCACAAACTAACTTGGCGACATCAGCTCGATGGATAATTCCCGCAACCGTAGGATTTTCTGTCAGCACAGCGTTACCTGTAGCAACTTCCGACTTCAATCCACCAGGGCGAATAATTGTGTAGGTTAAGCCACTAGCAACTAGGTACTGTTCAGCTTTTTCTTTTTCCTTGAGAATTGCACCCAATGTTAGCAACACTTGCGGCGCGATCGCCACCACGCTATTGCCACTGCCAATCGAAGAAACCAGAATAAATTTCTTGACTCCAGCTTTAATTGCTGCCTCAATGAGATTTTTATTGCCTTCACAGTCAGCACGTTCACCGCGATCGCTTGGCAACCCACCCATCGTTGTAATTACTACATCGATCGCATTTCCCTGTAATGATGCTTTAACATCTGCATAGTTTAGGGCATCACCAAACACTACCTTTGCACCCAGAGCTTCTAGCTCAACTGCATAGGTAGGATTACGGAGCAATACTTTTAAATTTACGGACGGTGGCTCATTCTCTAGTAATAGTTTGGCGATCTCACGCCCAACTCCACGACTAGAACCAGCTAAAAAAATATTTTGCATAAATTCTTATCAAAAAAGCTTTGCTTTGCAAAGCTTTTTTGTTTTTGATTAAACTTTTGTGCGATCGGTAAAAATTTCATAACCAGTCTCAGTTACCAGAACTGTATGCTCAAATTGTGCTGAAAGCTGATTGTCTACCGTTACTGCTGTCCACTTATCCGCCAAAATCCTGACGCGCTTTGAACCAGCATTCAAAATTGGCTCGATCGCTAAAGTCATTCCTGGACGAAAGCGTACATTTGGCAACTGATGCGTCCGAAAGTTAAATACCGAGGGTTCCTCATGTAGATTCCGCCCCACCCCATGACCTGTAAAATCTTCGACGATCGCAAAACCATTAGCCTTCACATGATCTTCAATAGCTCCAGCCAAATCGAGCATACAATTACCTGGCTTTACCTGTTCGATCCCCTTAAACAGAGCTTCCTCAGCTACACGCATTAGCTTAGCAGCCTTCTCACTGACATTGCCAACTGCTACCGTAATGCAAGAATCCCCATGAAAACCATTTTTAAATGCGCCAGTATCAACCTTTACCAGATCGCCGAGCTTAATCACTTTTCTCGCATTGGGTATGCCATGTACGACTTCGTTATTAATGCTAGTGCAAAGACTCGCAGGAAAGCCACAATAACCCTTAAAGCTAGGGACAGCACCCATTTCCCGAATCCGCTTTTCCGCATGAGCATCAAGATCCATTGTGGTCATCCCAGGAGCAATGATCTCTGAAATTTCCTTGAGTACTGTCGCCACAATGCGAGATGATTCACGCATATAGTCCAACTCGCGTTGAGACTTAATTTCAATACCTTTGGTTTGCTTAGGAGTTGATTGCTTTGCAGGCTTTTTGCTTTCTGCGCTCGGTTTAGATCGCAGGGCACTGAGAATATTCATTAATTATTTGAGGATAGTATTTACAAGGGCTAATATATTTTTAGCCTATTAAGTAACAGGATTGGTTATTTTTAGGTCAAATAGCAGAATTTGAATAGCAAAAAGCTCCTCATCAAACCTGATCTCTAACTACAGCACTTTTCGAGGTTCAACTATGACGCAATCTGGGATGCCTCCCGTACCGCCACCTTCTTCTGGTGGTGGTGTGCCACAGCCACGTACAAACCCCGCCGCACCCGCCCAGCAGCGTGTCGCTCCTCCTAGCAATCCTCAAGCACCTCCCAATAATCCACAAGTCCAACAGCAACAAGCTCGTGCGGCAATGACTCCTGCTCAGCAGCAACAAGCACTAGCTGCACAGCAAGCTCGTGCGGCGTTGACTCCTGAACAACAGCAACAAGCACTGGCTGCACAGCAAGCCCGTGCGGCGGCGGCGGCTCGTCAGGCTCAGATGTCAATTCCGACAGATACACAAGTCACTAGTGTGCCACCACCTCCAAATCCACGCCCTCCAATTCGTCCAGGTCCACCTCCAAACTTACCAGGGCTGGGTGTACCATCGATTTTGCAGCGTAGTACAGGGCAACCCACCCTTGCCCAGATCGTCAAAGATGCCCATGAACAAAACTGTTCTGATATCCATGCTGGTGTTAATGAACCAGTCCGATTTCGGAGTCGCGGCTTAATGGTGACACAGGATCAATATCCAGTCCCAGATAAGCAAACCTTTGATACTTGGTTGACGGAAATTATGGATGACAAGCAAATCCAGCAATTTCGGGACACCCTAGAGTTTGACGGTGCAACTCAGTATGAATTTGCCCGTTGTCGGATCAATGTTTTTGATTCTTTACGTGGCTCTGCCATGGTGTTGCGACTGATTCCCCTCAAGATTCTGTCGATTGATCAGCTTGGGCTGCCAGAGGTATTCCGTGAGCTTTGCTATACGCACAAAGGTTTGATCTTGGTAACTGGTCCTACTGGTTCAGGTAAATCAACTACCTTGGCGGCGATGGTGGACTTCATCAATACAGAGATGCAGAAGCATTTAATTTCGATTGAAGATCCCATTGAATTTGTGCATCAAAGCAAAAAGGCGCTGATTAAACAACGGGAAGTTGGTATCCATACCCTCAAGTTTGACAATGCCCTAAAGGCTGCTTTACGCGAAGATCCCGACATCATTCTGATTGGGGAAATGCGCGATAAAGAAACTGTTAACACAGCCCTAAAAGCTGCTCAAACAGGTCACTTGGTATTTGGCACATTACACACTAACAGTGCAGTTAAAACGATTGAACGGATTCTCAATCTGTATGAACCTGAACAGCAAGGCCCGATGCGGATTCAAGTCTCCGAATCTTTGGTGGGAGTTATTGCTCAATCATTGGTGCGGACTACCGATGGTAAGCGAGCAGCGGTTCATGAAATCATGATCAATACAGATGCGGTACGTGACTATATCAAGCGCGGTGAAGTGGATGAGATTGAAGCACTAATTCCTAAATGTACCTATGAAGGAATGGTAAACATGAATCAATCACTTTATAAGCTCTACGAAGATGGTCGGATTACCGAAGAAACTGCGGTAGAGAACTCTCCGAAGCCCAATGAAATGGCACAAATGTTACGTGGTCGTATGTAAATAGTAAACGCCCTGCGGGGCGTTTACTATTTTAGAATTACTACTTCGCCGCGATCGCTGGCAGCTTTAAACTCTTTTCCAAAATCACAAGTTGCTAATTCACCTAGTTGAATATTATGCTCAAAGTCGGGCAGAGATGGGCTAATTTCTAGCGATCGCAAACAAAGTGAGAGTCTGGTTATCTCAATAGATTCTTCGGCGGCATCGCAACCAAACAAATTATGTTGGAGGATATGGGCTATTACAGTTGTTGGTGTTTTGTGAGCGATTGCCTCATCTTCGTTAGAGAACTTAGTTATTAAGTAATGGATGCGCTCATGTTCAGAAAGCAAAAACTCTAAAGCTGTTGTGAGCAATACCCCAGCGCCACATTTAGGATGTAAGATTTTGATTCTCAACAAGCGCTCTTGATATTCTAGACAATATGCCAAGGTGTCTTGATGATTTTTTGATAGAGCTAAATGCTGTTGCAATGTACGAATTACTGACTCACTTTGCAGAATTGCTTTACAAGGTAATTTCGGAATACGGCGCTTACTGAGGTTGCTTAGATCTTTGCGATATTGCGATAACTCTCTGATTGATTCGTCAAAGAGACAAGTCAGAATATGGCGCGTGATATCTTCACAAAAGTCAAACCGAGCTATTTCCTTGATCTGACGACATAACTCATCGCCTACAAATAAAGCCTGATCTAAAATGCGATCGCTTGCAAATAGGCTAAATGAATAAGCATTAATGGGAATGTGATATTTTGTATTGCCATTTTGTACCCAACTAAATATAGCTTTATAGTTTTCCCAAATTGGTTGCTCAATATAGGGATTCGCAAATTCGTAAGCGTCTTTAATTAAGTTCTCAGGTAATAAGGCGCGATCTTCACAATAAGCAACAAACAAAATACGGTTTAGAAGTTTTTGGGCTTGATAAATGGCGATCGCGATCGCATCTTCTGCCTTTACGTGGAGGTTGTTCTCAGCATTTTCGACAGGATGTGCTAATAGCTGTAACCTATAGCGAAAATCCTTAATTAATTGACTGCGGATTTTGCAATAGTGGCTATAAAAGTTTTTGAGGATCTCAGATTCTAGCTGGTGAGACTCTTCTAGTAAGTGTGTAGTGCGCGATCGCTCTTCACTATTGGCAATACCTCTGAGCAAAGTCCTTCGTGATAATAAAAAATAAAAAGCTTTGAGTTGTTCTAAATCCGCTAACGAGTTCCAAGTAAATCTCTGACAGAACAGGCTGGATACATTTCGGTTATAAAGACAGATTTCTCGATAATCCAAAACAATCAACCATTCAGTGGTTTCATGCTCTGGTTCGGGCTTAATGATTGCTCCTTCCTCGGCTGTACTAACTCGAATCTCGGCGATCACATTTGCTGATGTTTCTGTAAAAAACCCAAGTGCAGGATGCGGATGCAATTCTAATTCCCATGCACCACCGTTGCTCTCAAAAGGTGATTTATAACCCAGAATATCAACAAAAATATCATGTAAAAACTGGGCTTCGGCGAGCAGGTTATATGGTTCGCCATCACTAGCAAAACTCAGCCATTTCTGCACTATTTGAAAGCGATCGCCCAAATCCTTGGGGAATCCAAAGGAGCTAATCCGCTTTGCAAGTGGCTTAGGATGAAATAGTGAATAGTAAGGCGATCGCTGATTCATTCATCTTTGATGACATTTTGAGCTGAGGTTTGCGCTAGTTTTTTTTCTGTGTCTACTTCTGCAAGTAAACTTTCGCGCTCTTCTGGCGACATTTCTTCTAACTTCTTGGTCAGTACAGCTTTTTTATAATCATCTAGCTGCTGATTGTAGGTCATAGTTTTTGTCACAGCACGGAACACATAGGTGGCGATCCAAGCTATTAGTACTCCTACTAAAACCACTTGACTCCAAACACCCGCATTAGTTGCATCGAAGCCAGAGGCACGAAATACCCAAAATGCAACTCCACCAAACCCAAAAAAGGCAACCATAATTGCTATGGCATCAATGCGGCGCATAGTTTTAATCTCAGAAAATATTTTTGATTAAACTGAGTGCAAAGCTCTCAGTTTAATTTAGGCTTAAATTTGCCGTGCTTCGGGACGAAAGTTAAAGAATGGAGAGAGTAATAATAATCCTGGGAAGAAGAAAAAGGCTAGAAAGCAGAGAAATACTCTTTCTAGAGAACCTGTTTTATACCAACGTGCTTTGAAATAAAACAGCACCATCAAGGGGATCACTAGCAAATATGCACCTGCGATCGCGGCATAGACAGTTGCAGCTAATATGGGGGCAGAAAGAAGCAAAGACATATTTCTAGATAAAGTTATATGAATGTATCTATCTAGAAATTGTAACAGGATCGGAATCGTCAATCCTAAAAATGTATGGGCAGTCAGCAATTCTAAATCATGTTTGACACAAGCCTGCCAAAGCCGGATTTTCAACAAAACCAATTTTGGGGTTTGCTGCGCCTTCGGCGCAGCAAACCCCAAAATTGGTTTCATAATGAGAATTGCTGGCATTGATCCAATTATTTGATTTTGGGGTATTGGGGTGCTAATATAAGAAACGCTGAAAAATTTACCCGAATAAATCCCTAAGAACTGTGGCACCTCAACAACAAAAGATTCGGATTCGTCTCAAAGCTTTCGATCATCGCCTGCTAGACTCATCCTGCGAAAAAATCGTCGAAACTGCTAATCGTACAAACGCCGCGGCCGTTGGCCCTATCCCCCTGCCAACACGTCGTCGTATCTATTGCGTTCTCAGATCTCCCCACGTAGATAAAGACTCACGCGAACATTTTGAAACCCGCACCCATAGTCGGATTATCGATATTTATCAACCATCTGCAAAAACTATCGATGCACTCATGAAGCTTGATTTAGCTGCTGGTGTGGACATCGAAGTCAAACTCTAAAGTTCAACTTTTGGGCTTTGAGAAGATGGGGCGCAAAGCGCCCCATCTTCTTTTTTGGGTTTTGATTTGGTTTACACTATGTTTGAAGCTTAGCAGCTTCAAAATTTAGCGCTAAGGAATTAAGATGCTGAAAAAGCTAAAGATTAAATACCTTTTGGCATTCTTGTTAGCGGCAATCGCTACAGTAATGTCGATAATGCTCGGACATGGTTGGAGCCCTGCTGATGCTGGAAATCAGCCACAAATTCAGGCTCAAAAACCATCTGCGGAGACAAGTATTAAAACGGTAAGCTTGCAAAATGCGGGCTTACAACTGCAAGAGGTTGCTCAAGGAATTTATGCCCTAGTTGCTAGCACTGATTTTCCTCCAGTGAGTCCTGCGGTGGCGATCGCTAATGGTGGCTTTGTGATTGGTAGTGATGGTGTATTAGTAATCGATCCATTTCAAACACCTGAATTAGCTGAACTAATGATCTCCACGGTCAAATCATTGACTGATAAACCGATCAAGTATGTCTTAAATACGCATTATCACTTTGATCACACAGGTGGAAATTCAGTTTTTGTCAAGCGTGAAATTCCTGTGCTTGGGCGTGGTGTAATTCGTGAATATATTCAAAGCGGCAAAAATAATACTGGTGGTGTTACGCCGCCGACGGTGATTATTAATAGCCAAACTGATCTTTGGTTAGGCGATCGCCAAGTGCGAATTGAGCGCGTAGATGGTCATTCGGCAGGAACTGATTTGGTTGCCTATATCCCTGATGCCAAGGTTTTGTTTTCGGGAGATATGGTATTCAACAAGCGTATTCCTTACACTGCTGATAGCGATATTCGTCAATGGCAAGGCAGTCTCTACCGTTTAGTTGCTACTTATCCAACAGCCAAGGTTGTTCCAGGTCATGGTGATGTTACCGATATAACAGGTTTACAAGCACAACAAGCTTATTTTAGTTGGTTAGAACGCACGGCTTTGGAATGGAAAGCTCAGATTTTAACGAAGGAGCAAGTTCTTGAGAAATTTGCCAAAGTACCAGATGCGTACAAAGACTATAAATTTAAAGCGATATATCCTCTTAATTTAGATTCAGCTTATGAGCAGTTTACTCGTAGCGCCACGATTCCTGTGATTCCTTAAAATTGTTGTATAAATGGCGGCGCAAAGCGCCGCCATTTCTTTTTGTAAAATATTGTTTCAGCAACCTAAAAATACTTGACAACGAAAAAAAACGATCAACAATAAAATATTAAGGTTTTCATTATTTTTTCCTTATTGGTGTGAGGATTATATAAGTTGGCTATAAAATTTTGTAGATCTAACGCGATGTGCAACTATTTTTGAGCTATTGCTCTATGGTTGTTTGAGCTACCGAAAATTCAAAATCCTCATTAGTGCAGTACGAGAAATCAGGTCTTTCAGACTTTTAGTTGCACATCGCGTAGATCTAAGCAAAGTTGTCAGTTGCTACTGCTTAGTACAGTTATTTCCTGCTCAGCCTTTCTCAGTAGCAGTGCTAATGCCGAAATGCAAGCAACTCAGGTTAATCTAAGTTCAAAATCTGATTCTAGTCTGATTCATGCGATTGGTAACGATCCGATGCTTGTCAGTCCAGCCCAATCAGTAAGTCAACCAAAGACAGGCGAATCAGCGATTATTCATCAAATTAATCAAGAGCTAGTTTCTAGTCCTACAACTAAGAAAGCTCAAGGTGTTAGCTCAGTTTCTCAACTCAGTGATGTACGTCCCACTGACTGGGCTTTCACTGCCTTGCAATCTTTGGTAGAGCGTTACGGTTGTATATCAGGATATCCCGATCGCACTTTTCGTGGAAAACAAGCAACTAGCCGTTACGAATTTGCTGCTGGTTTAAACGCTTGCTTGGATAAGATCAACGAAATCATCTCCGCAGGTTTAGCCGATAAGGTCAGCAAAGAAGATCTCGCTACTTTACAAAAACTTCAAGAAGAATTTGCTGCGGAACTAGCAACCCTTCGCGGTCGCGTCGAGGCTCTAGATGCGAAGACAAGCAAACTCGAAGCACAGCAATTCTCGACAACAACTAAGCTTTACGGTCAAGCCATATTTGGTTTACAAGGACGACTAAATAATACTTCTAATATTCCTAGAACTCCAGGGACTAGAGTTGCCGATCCTGCAACTAACGTTAATTTTGGCTATCTAGCTCAACTTAGTCTCATTACACAGTTTCCCGATCGCGGCATTTTGCTAACTGGTTTACAAGCAGGTAACTTATCAACTGATGCCCCAATTACTAGCTTTGCAGCCTTAAACAATAGTTTTACTCGTCTCGGGTATGAAGGCACTACTGGTAATACCTTTACTCTAAGTGATCTCAACTATCGTTTTTTGATTGGCAGTAATCTTGGCATCATCGTTGGTGCTAGGGGAGTTAATGCAGTTAACGTATTCCGTGGTCCTAATCGAGTTGAAAGTGCAGGAAGCGGACCTATTTCATTGTTTGCTCAACGAAATCCCGTGATTAGCCTCAACGCGGGACAAGCTGGCTTAGGATTTGACTGGAAAATTTCTAAGGATGTTAGCTTGCAGGGAGTTTACTCAGCAGGAAATGCTGCTAGTGCATCTGGCGATGGTGGTTTGTTTGGTGGTCCAACCTCAATTGGTTTGCAGTTGGCTGCCAACGTATTTGAACGCATTGATGTCGCGCTTTACTATCTCAATTCTTATACTAACAACGGCACTTTGAATAGTGCTGTTGGTGATACGATTATTGGTGTAGTTGCACCAGTTCCATCAAATTTCAGTACAAATGCATTTGGTGGAACAGTGTCATGGCAACCGACCCAAAACTTCAATCTGGGTGGGTGGTTAGGCTTTACGACATCAAGTATTCAGAATTCTGGATTTTCTGGCTCAGTTGAGACTTTTAACTGGATGACATTTGCTAATTTTCTTGATATATTCAAAGAAGGTGATCTAATTGGGCTATATGTTGGTCAACCTCCACGTATTACCAGCAGTAACCTGAGTGGCAATATTAACTTTCCTAGTATTCTGAGCAATACGGGCGGAGTTTCTAGTTCTCAACCCGCTTCGACTACTCATGTTGAAGCTTTCTATAGATTTCCTGTTTCCAAAAATATTAGTATCTCACCTTACGCAGATAGAAAATCCAGAGATTTGATTTAGATAAAAGAGTCTGAGAATGTATACTGAAACAAAGTTTGAACGTAATTGCTTCATCGAAACTAAACCAAGAGTAGCACAT
>JBIKYZ010000023.1:0-32913 GCA_044354985.1 Pseudanabaena sp.
GGGTATTTGCATGAGAACTTTTGTTGAGGAACTTGAGTATCTCATGTTTTGCCCCTTCCCTATCTCCTGTCTCATTATGAGAATCTATGTGCGTCAACGCTTTTAAGGCTTTTCTGCACCACTAAGGACTTTAATAGAGAAGTTTTTATGTTAGAAAATCGAGCAAAACTACAATTCAAAGATCAAAAGATTCTTGTGACGGGGGGGGCGGGCTTTTTAGGTAAGCAAGTAATTGCCCAACTAATTGCCAGAGGAGCCAGCCCAGATTTAATTACCGTCCCTAGATCAAAAGAGTTTGATTTGCGATCGCTGGATATCTGCGAAAAAGTTGTACAGGGGCAGGATTTAATTATCCATCTTGCCGCTCATGTTGGTGGTATTGGACTCAATCGCGAAAAACCGGCCGAACTTTTTTATGACAATCTGATGATGGGTGTCCAATTAATTCATTCCAGTTATCAAGCAAATGTTCAAAAATTTGTATGTGTTGGCACAATTTGCGCCTATCCCAACTTTACACCTGTACCGTTTAAAGAAACCGATCTCTGGAATGGTTATCCTGAAATTACTAATGCTCCCTATGGAGTTGCTAAAAAAGCTTTACTAGTGCAGCTACAGTCGTATCGACAACAATATGGTTTTAATGGCATTTATCTACTGCCAGTTAATCTGTATGGACCAGAAGACAACTTTGATCCTCGTAGCTCTCATGTAATTCCTGCTCTAATCCGTAAAGTTTATGAAGCTCAGCAAAGAGGCGATCGCTTTATTTCTGTATGGGGAGATGGAACCCCGACAAGAGAGTTTGTATATTCCGAAGATGCTGCGAGAGGAATAGTGATGGCATCCGAGGCTTATAACGATTCTGAGCCAATCAATATTGGTACTGGCTTAGAAATTTCAATCAAGGATTTGATCCATTTAATTTGTGAATTAATGGGATACGATGGCGAAATTATTTGGGAAACTGATAAGCCTAATGGTCAGCCTCGCCGTTGTCTTGATGTAGAAAGAGCTAAGCAAGCATTTGGTTTCACAGCACAGGTAGATTTTCGCGATGGTTTAAATAAGACGATCGCTTGGTATCGGCAGCAAGCAGCATAAAAGCAGAAATGCCGCACGAAGTGCGGCATTTCTGCTTTTAAATTTATAGAAATTTCAGTAAAATGTCGTTAACTATTTCTGGAACTTCATCCTGTGGGCAATGCCCAGCATTCGGAATATCAATAAATTCCTTGACACAGACAAATTTTGTGAAAGACTTACGACCTAATTCAATTGGCTCCCAAGGATCGCGATCGCCCCATAACACGATCGCATCACAGGGCAAAATCGCTAAGAGATCTTCAGGTCTTGGCCCCTGAGAATAGCGAACAAAAGCCATAAATACATCCACCGCATTCGGATTTTGTGCAGGCTTAATTAATATATCAACTAATTCCTCGGTCACAGCTTCTTTATGAAAATAAGCTTGCGAAAGTATTTGCTTTACCGATCGCCTATTACGAACTTGATCAAAAAATAATTTGGCGATCGCCCGATTACCCAAAATATTTTGGACAGCCTTTACGCCAACACGCTTAAACCAAGGCATATCTAATTGATTTTGTTCTTGTAATAATCGTAATGAACAATTAATCAGCACAGTCTTGAAGATTAGCTCAGGTGCATATATCGCAGATTGCATAGCCACGACTGCACCAATCGAATTACCAACTAATATGGCGCGATCGCCCACCACTTCGTTCACAAAATCGGCAACCTGTTGCCCCCAAGTCTCGAATGTATAAGCAAGCTCACTCGGTTTAGGCTGAGCAGAGGAACCGAAACCAATTAGATCGATCGCATAAACCCTAAATTTTTGCGCGAGAATAGGGACGTTTTTGCGCCAATGCCCCACTGAAGCCCCAAAGCCATGGATCAAAACAATTGCAGGCTTATCAAGATTTTCATCTAATCCCTCAGCACAATAACCAATCTCATAATCGCGCCATGTCCAGAAGCGATCGGCAAACTTACGATATTCAAAAAACATTGAGATAAATTAATTTTAGGACTCAGAGATAGATCGTACGAAGAGTCAAATATCTCTTGCAAAGGTAAACTTATATTAAGCAAGTAGAACTAGCTAATTTCGCCTATCCTATCATTGACAAGAGGGTAGCCTCTCGTAATTATATTTAGCTTATTTAGCCCCGAACTCATTGTATGTTTGGGAATAGGTATTTTTATAACTTTTCGATAATATTTTGGAGATTTAAACGTGGCTCTTCCTTTATTAAATTATGCCCCAGCATCGCAAAATTCTCGCGTTGCTGGCTTTACAGTCGGTAGTGACAACACACCTCGCATTTATAACACTGCAAACTTACTCTCTAGTGGTGATCTAGGCGAACTGATTGAAGCTGCCTATCGCCAAATTTTCTTCCATGCTTTTACCTCTGATCGCGAAGTTACTCTAGAATCGCAATTGCGTTCTGGCAATATATCGGTCAGACAATTTGTGCGTGGACTAGTTCTCTCTAACACCTATAGAAGCAGTTTTTATGACAAAAACAGTAACTATCGCTTCGTAGAACAAACTGTACAGCGCGTCCTTGGTCGTGATGTATACAGCGAAAAAGAAAAAATTGCTTGGTCAATTGTAGTTGCGACCAAAGGTATTGAAGGTTTCATTGATGCATTGCTCAACAGCGATGAATATCTTGAAGCTTTTGGCGATGATATCTTGCCTTACCAACGTCGTCGGGTTCTACCTAGCCAAAGAATTGGCGAAGTGCCTTTCAACCTCAAGTCTCCTCGCTACGATGCTTACCATCGCGCACAGTTGGGCTTCCCTCAACTTATTTGGCAAAATACTGTCCGCAGCTATGTGGTTACCGACAGAGCACCAAAAACAGGCGATCCAGCTTTGTTCTTGAATATGGCTCGCAGCATTAATACTGCTCCAGCAAACTCAACCCCTGTGTCTGCTCAAAACCTCGATTACGAACGTCTAGTTCCACGTCGTTAAATCTCAACTTAAAAGGTAAACAGCTAAGTCCGTTAATCTTTAAAACCTATAAAGCAAAGGGGGCGCATTGCGCCCCCTTTGCTTTGACTGCAAATTACTATAAAATTTGTGTCATAGCTAAACTAACGTTTGTTCTTTTTATAGCAATTTGCTTTCAAACCCTACACAAATTAAGAATATAAATTCATTGCGGGGCTTTGCCCTGCAACCCTTCTTAGTAAATGGTTTGAGCGAACACTGCTGTAAGTCTCGCCCTTATTTAAGTTGTTTATTTTTCACTAATGGATATTCATCAATTTCTCGAACTCTTTGTCGGTCGCTGGCGATCGCAACGCAGCGATCATCAATTTAGTAAGGGAAATGGTAATGATATTCGCTCTGTGATTGAGATTACCGCTTTAAATCTAGATAATCCAGACTTGGTTGCAATTTGCCAAAAGCATGACATTCATCCTAATACTGCGATCCATCCGATGAAAATGTCATGGGAAGAAGAATCTCTAAGTAGTAATAAGCCTAAGGGCTATGCCTTAATCGTACCTGTGCCTGATAATCTGAACTCACCACAGAAAGGTTTGATTTTGACTAAGCAAAGTAAAAGTACTTATGAACTTGGTGCAGATGAAGCTCTAACAATTCAGACGATTACTGCCCACAACATAATTGAGGAAAGGATTTGGTATGGAAATCCTAACTTAAGATTTCGAGTAGCAACTTTGTTGCAAGGAGATGTAGTTAGCGATCGCCATGTCCAATCGTCCAAGTTTTATTCGGAAATTCGTAGTGTTACCCCAAAGACATAAAGTAACTACGGCTCAATGAGCCGCATTTACTTTATGTCTTTATGAGATGGGATATTAAGATCCAGACTTCTAAGCTTATAAAACCTGCTAAAAAGATAAAAATTGCAATATTTAAACCAGTTTTAATTTTTTCCATGTTTTATGTTGGGTATTAGGCTTTTAAATAGATTCGTATGGGCGGCACTTAGTGCCGCCCATACGAATCTATTTAAGAGTGTCATATTTTGATGAAATAGGTGCTTAAATAAACCAAATAATTTTGACTAGAAAAATCATCACTTTATCTAGTTGAGTTAAACTTAACCGTTATTACATTCAAGTGTGAGGATGTACTGCTGTGAATTGGGTCAAAAGGTTTAGTATTCTCGGATCTGTAGCGATCGCATCTTTGGTGCTCGCTCAGTCCGCCTCGGCACGCTTTGTGATTTTTGTTGCAGGTAATGATGCTGCAACATTACAGAGGGTTCGCACTGTTTCTCCGACTGCTTTTGCTACCAAGATTAACGATCAACCTGTAGTACAAGCAGGGACATTTAACTCTGAGACTAGCGCTGATAGCCTCGCGATCGCCCTGCAACAGACTGGATTGTCAGCCCAAAAATATTTTCGAGCTTCAGGTGGCAAAGAAACTAATGTCCAAGTTCCTTTCTCAGAGACATCCACCGCTTTTGTAAATTCTTCATCTATCTCTTTACCCAACCCGCAACAGGTTGTCATTCAATCAAGCCCAACACCTCAACCAGTTAGTTTTCAGGTAGATTCTCAGCCTCAGGTTTTTAGCTCTGCACCTCAACAAGCGATCGCCTATAACCAGAACCAATATCAGCAAATCACAACAAATACTGTTGTCCCACAGGTACAAACTCAGCAGGTACTAGTACCACGTTGGCAACAAGTACTAGTACCAGAAACACGGCAAGTTGTCACCCAGACAGTTGTTCCTCAAACTCAAATTGTCCAAACAGGCTATACCCAACAGGCTACGGGTTATGTGCAACCAACTGTTCAAGCCACAGGCTTCACACAAACAACTGGTTATGTGCAACCTCAGACAGGATTTATACCTACGACAACAACCACTTTAGCCCCGACAACCTTCGACAACTCGATCTCGACGACCACTAGCTTCGCATTGCCGCCTCAATCAGTCAATACAGCTTATAGCACTGGTTCGTATACCAGTAATGCAACCAGCGAGCCACCGTTACCACAAGCCGCTCAGAATTCTAATTTTCGCTATGTTGCAGCCATACCAGCAGCTGCAAGCAATCAGTTTTTGCTGTCACGAGTGCGTCAATATGTTCCTAACGCCTTTTTGACAAATTCTGGGCGTGGTACTTATATTCATGCAGGTGCTTATCAAAGTCGTGATTCGGCTGAGGCGGTATCTCGCTATTTGAGATCGCAAGGTGTTGACTCACGAGTTCTTTACTTCTAAATATGCCTGTGAATAGCTCTTCAGATATTCCCCCTAACCCAAGCCAAAAATCAGTTCGGCAACTCAAGTGGCTAGAGCCTTTAGCTTTACTATTACCAAGTGGCTTTTGGCTGATCTCATTTTTGATTATCCCAACAGTTTTTATTTTAATTCAGAGTCTTGTACCCCTTGGTAAAACTGAGTTTGGGCTAGACAACTACCAGAGAGTATTTGAGTACGTTGGTGGTAACTTTATCTATCTAGTTGTCGTGTGGCGATCGCTGCTTTATGCGGTTATCACTACAGGATTTTGTTTGATACTAGGGTTCCCTATAGCTTACTGGCTAGCCGTGATCGCTCCCAAGCGATGGCGCAGTATTTTGTTACTTTTATTTGTCCTACCTCTATGGACATCATCGTTATTGAGATCCTATGCCTGGATTACAATTTTGCGACCGACAGGAGTTCTCAACACTTTTCTTAACTTCATTGGACTGTCAGGGATCAATGTATTAAATAAAGCTGAGGGTGTAATTATTGGCATGATTTACACTTATCTTCCTTATATGGTTTTAGTTCTATATACTTCGCTCGAACGCCTTGATCTCCGTTTAATTGAGGCGGCAGCTGATCTCGGCGCTAATTCTAAACAAACTTTTTGGCAGATTACCGTTCCGCAAGTTTCTTCAGGAATTATCGCGGGAGTCTCACTAGTATCGATCACTAGTTTTAGCGACTACATCAACCCCCAGCTATTAGGAGGTCCTGGTAGCCGCACAATCGCCTCAATTATTGAGTTGCAATTTTTGGGCGCAAGTAGCAACCGAGGGTTTGGATCGGCGCTGAGTATGGTGCTCATTCTTGCCGTAACAATTGTGATTGCCTTGCTAATTAAATATGGCGATCGCAGGGTGGTAAGTGATGGCTAATCCAATCAATGTCCCAACTGTTAAACGCTGGCAAACTTGGTATACGGTACTTGCATTCTTTTACATGTACTTGCCGATCGCCGTTCTGACACTTTTTAGCTTTAATAAATCCCCATCCCCATCAAAATGGACTGGGTTTACGTGGGAATGGTATGCCAAGTTTCTGCAAAACCCAATCCTACTAGCAGCTCTAAAAAACAGTCTCAGTGTTGCTCTAACTGCGGTATCAGTCTCCGCAATATTAGGCACGCTCACCGCAGTCGGATTAGCTCGATATTATTTCCCCGGCAAAAGCCTATATCGTGGCGCGACCTATTTACCTTTAATCATCCCTGACATTGCGATCGCAGTGGCAACCCTCGTATTTTTCGCAGCAATACAACTGCCTCTCAGCCTTGTCACAATCGTGGTTGCCCATATTGTTTTTTGCTTAGCTTATGTTGCCGTAGTTGTTTCTAGCCGTCTTGCCACAATCGATCCCCAACTAGAAGAAGCAGCTCTTGATTTAGGCGCTACTCCCGTACAGGCTTTTTTACGAGTATTGTTGCCACAGCTTTTACCAGGAATTTTGTCTGGATGTTTGTTAGCCTTTATTCTCAGTATGGACGACTTTGTAATTGCCTACTTTACCGCAGGTGTTGGCTCAACCACTTTACCGATCGCCATTTTCTCGTCGCTGCGGAGTGGTGGTGTGACCCCAGAGTTAAATGCTCTCAGTGTGTTGCTAATTATTGGGTCAGCCTCAATGGCAGCAATTGCAGAAGCAATCAGAAGTTGGGGTAACCATGATTAGGACATGATAGCTATAACAAATATTAAATCTTAATCAAGCTTAAATAGCATCTAAAGCATCTAGGCTAGTCTGTTGAAATTGATATCAGAAATTTGGAAATTGTGATATTTTTTGAACGTCTTTATCAAAAATTAATTGGTTTTGCAAACATAGGTTAAAAACGTGTGGTATATTACATCTGGCAAAGCTAATCAAAGCTACAGAATGACTCCCCATGAGTGAGAAGCCTTTAAAGCTGCGAATCTCAATTCCACCCGTTGAGGGAATCGAGGACATTCCCATCGCAGCAGTCGAAGTACTCGCTACAAAAATGGGGTTTGATCCTGATGCTGTGCAAGATATCGTACAAGCTCTTACGGAAGCTTTAGTTAATGCGGTTCTTTACAGTACATCTGATCTTGACGTAGAAGTTGTAGTTTTCGCGGCAAATACCAGCCTAATTGTAGAAGTCCATGATCGTGGATCGGGTTTTGATATTGATAGTGTACCGCCACCTGATTTTGATTTGATATCCGAGATTGGTGTCAAAAATGGTGGATTTGGTATACATATGATCAAAGCACTGGTTGATAAGGTCGAGATCGAATCTACCAATCAAGGTACAACAGTCCGTATGAGTAAGTTCCTGTCTATCCCCAAACCCATTCTCCAATCATGACTCATTCCTCATTTTTACAAGATGAACTCAAGATCGTCGAACAGATTGATGGCGATCAAGTTATTCTCAAACTGAATGGTGCTTTGAGTGTAACCACGGTTCCATATTTTAGGCAAGCCGTGCAACCATTTATCGACCGCAAATTATCAGCGATAGTTTTGGATTTTGAAGGAGTGACCAAAATCGTAAGTAGAGGCGTAGGTGCTGCAATTGATATGGCAGTACAAGCCAAGAAGCAAGGTGGTAAGTTGCGCCTAGAGAATGTTGGCAAATATGGTCGCTCTCTATATATCCAAGGTGTACATTTAGTGGCTGAAGTACCTGAACTCGAAGGATTTGAACCATAAATTTTATTCAATGAAAATAGAATAGAGGTGGTGCTTTGCGCCACCTCTATTTTGTTTGTTTTTAAATTGATTTTTAATAGGCAATAAAAATGAAAATCATCAGTCGTAAATCGTTGGGCATACAATGTGTTTTCGATATCGGCTTAGAGCGGGATCATAATTTTTTGTTAGATAAAGGTTATGTAGCTTCAAATTGCTTTAATAAGTCTCATAGCGTCGCCTATGGATATGTAACGTATCAAACCGCATATCTTAAAGCAAATTATCCCGTTGAATATATGGCGGCTCTTTTATCTTCGGTTAGTGGTGACCAAGAAAAGGTTCAGCGATATATTGCTAATTGCCGCAGTATGGGCATCCCTGTTGTTCCTCCTGATGTCAATAGCTCTGGTGAAGACTTTACTCCTCGTGGGCATCAGATTGTATTTGGCTTGGCTGCTATTAAAAATCTAGGAGCTGGACCGATCGCAGCAATTTTACACGCCCGTCAAGAGGGATCTTTCACATCTTTGGCAGATTTATGTAGCCGTCTCGATTCGCGATCGCTAAACAAAAAAGCTTTAGAAGCATTAATTCAAACTGGCGCATTAGACTTACTAGAGCCAAATCGCCACCAATTAATGAACGATCTTGAAATTACGATGGAATGGGCTTCGCGACGAGCTAAGGAGCAAGCATCAGGGCAAGGTAATATCTTCGACTTCTTTGGTGAAAGTAGTAATATAAAAACTTTTGATACTGCCCCAACTACATCCCGCGTTCAAGACTATTCTTCTCAAGACAAACTTCGCCTTGAGAAAGAATTGTTAGGTTTTTATATTTCCGATCATCCGCTTAGTGTAGTCAGTCGTTCAGCAAAATTAATGGCTCCGATCAATCTCTGTGATATACCCGAATCTTCAGAGACGAAGGTAGTAACTGCGATCGCTTTAATTCTGGAAATTAAAGAAGTCGTCACAAAAAAAGGCGATCGCATGGCAATTTTACAGCTCGAAGACTTAACAGGCAGTACTGAAGCCGTCGTTTTCCCAAAAACCTTTGATAAGGTCAAGCATTTAATGGAAAAGGACAAACGCCTAATGGTCTGGGGAAAAATTGATCGCCGCGACGAGCAAACGCAATTAATTATTGATGATATGCAGCCGATTGAGTCAGTGCGTATGGTACGTGTCGAACTCACTCGCGAGCAAGCAAGAGATCGGCAGGTTTTGGAACAACTCAAAAAAGCTTTAAATCCTAACCCCAGTTATAGCAGCAATACCAGTAATGGCAACTCTAGCTATGGCAAATCGAATTATGGCAGAAATGAGCCTGATACTTCTAATAAAATCCCTGTAATAGCGTCAATCGAGTATATGCCGAAGTTAGTTCGCTTAGGCAATCAGTTCTGGGTGCAAGATGAAGAAACTGCCGTTAAAGCTCTACTGCAAGCAGGATTCAAAGCAACTTACGATGCACTAGTTACTTAAATAAGAGAGGGGCTTTGCGCATTACTTATTTTATAAGCCTAATTGTCGTCTGGCTTCAAACAGCCCCAGAGCTGCACTCACGGATAGATTGAGACTACGCACTTTGGGGTGTTCCATAGGAATCTGGACAGTTAGATTGTTGGCAATGATCTCTTCGGGTAATCCGCTTGATTCACTGCCAAATAGGAGCCAATCCCCATCTTCGTATTGAAATTCTCGGAAGCTTTGTGAACCACGAGCACTAAAGCAAATCCATCGTCCTCCTTTTGAGGCTTCGCGCAAAGATGCAATATTGGGATGTACGGTTACGTCCACATATTCCCAATAGTCTATACCTGCGCGTTTAAGTTGGCGATCGCTAATTTCAAAGCCCAAAGGCTCTACCAGATGTAAATGCGTGTTCGTTGCCGCACAGGTACGAGCGATATTGCCAGTATTAGGTGGGATTTCAGGATAGATGAGAGCGACTTGTAGCATTGACTATGAATAAATTTAAAAACTGCGTTGTTAGCACAGTCTTTAAATATAAAAGAATTGCGGCACGAAGTGCCGCAATTCTTTTTCTTAGCCTTTAGCTCGCTCTTCGATGTCTTCTAAGGTTTGTAGGACTAGACGCTTGGCTTGAAGTTTCCAACCCCATTTCTGTAAGGCGATCGCGGCTCCTATACCAACAACTGTGGCAATAAAATCTAAAGGTTGCTCCATCGATATACCTAAAAGCAAACCCAGTCCAGCGATACCCCAAAAAGGTAAAGAGACAGACTGGCGGTTTTTTTCTACTATTTTACTTATGTCGTCAGTTGGCATTGCTGCTACTAATTCAGCTTTTACTTGTTTTTGTTCCGACTTGTTGAGAGATAGACCAATTTTTTGGCGTAACTTTTCGATTTTGCGGGCGTTGGTGCTGTACTGCACCAACTCATCTTCTGCCAACATGATTAAGCGCTCTAACTTTGCCATTGGTAAATATATCGAGATAATTAAATGAGATGGACTTTACGTATTTCCTCAATCTAAGCATCATAGCGATCGCGATCGCAATTACCAAAAGGAGAGAGGTAATACCAAGTTAAGAAATGGCGTAGCCATTTCTTAACTTGAAAACCCTTACTGGATTTAGTTTTTAATTCACAAAAGTGTTGTCACACTTTCGTGAATTGGTATAAGGCGATCGCCGCAAAAAGCATCAAAAAAAATATTTGACAAGATGCAACATTCTTGTTGTAGAATGTAAGTCTTGAAAAAAAGGGCGAATGGCGGAATTGGTAGACGCATCAGACTCAAAATCTGACGACTTCGGTCATGAGAGTTCGATTCTCTCTTTGCCCATAAAAAACAAAAAGACCTCTCACTTTGTGGCAGGTCTTTTTTATAGGGAAAGTTTTTGGAAGACTGAACTTGTGGAAACGATGTGGCGATCTAAGCCGAGAACTTTTGGCTCAATACCGATCGCTAGTCCGATCAATTGAGGTAAATGCAAAATCGGAATCCCTAATTTGTGCCCAATTACCTTTTCAACTTCAGGTTGACGCGAATCGAGATTGAGATGACAAAGCGGACATGGTGTAACGATGCAATCTGCGCCTGCGACGATCGCTGCCGTTAGATGTCGTCCTGCCATCGAGAAAGATTCTTTGGGGGCATAGCTGGAAATTGGCCATCCACAACATTGCACCCGACCTTCGTAATACACAGGAGTTGCGCCGACAGTACGAAAAATATTTTCCAGAGATTCGGGTTTGAAGGGATCGTCGAAACGAGTGACAGTTTGCGATCGCAACAAGTAGCAACCATAAAAGGAAGCACATTTAAGATTAGCTAAGGAACGAGTTACTTTAGCGGCGATATTTTCTAAGCCATAGTCGCGGATCAGAATCCAGAGTAAATGCAAAACTTCCGTAGAACCTTGGAAATTATGTCCTTGAGTATTCAGCAACGTATTTACTTCGTCTTTGCGTGCGGAATCTGTGCATTTAAGTTTATCGTTGACACGACCGAGTACACCCTGACAGGTGCTACATTGCGTCATTACTGTGAGATTTAATTCTTCGGCAAGAGAAATATTGCGGGCATTGATCACGTCCTCCATCAGTTCGTCGGTTTCCTTGAACGTGCCTGAACCGCAACAGGTTGCCTTATGTAATTCTACGAGTTCAATACCTAATGCTTGCGCGATCGCTGTTGTTGATGCATGTAGCTCTTTGCAAGCACCCTTAGCAACGCATCCTGAATAATAAGCGTATTTCAATGCTTTAGTTTCTGTCATTTCTCTTATCGCAACATCTTTCCCGTGAGATTCTAAATTACCACCAAAAAAGAAAGGCGGCGCTTAGCGCCGCCTTTCTTTTTGATTAATTAAGCAGTGACCAGATCAGGACGCTTGCTGTTGCGAATACCTTTGATTGCTTCCGCGTAGTCAGGAGCATTAAATACTGCGGAACCTGCAACGATCGCATTAGCACCAGCTTCTAGAACTTGCCAAGTGTTGTTAGCTTTTAGACCGCCATCAACTTCAATCCAAGGATCGAGTCCGCGATCGTCACACATTTGACGCAACTTAGCGATTTTAGGAATCACGTTAGGAATGAAGCTCTGACCACCAAATCCGGGGTTCACACTCATAATCAAAACCAAGTCGCATAGATCGAGAACGTACTCAATAAAGCTCAAAGGGGTCGAAGGGTTGAGGGAAACACCAGCGAGTTTACCAAGTTCCTTGATTTGGCAAAGATTGCGATGTAGGTGAGGGCAAGCAGTATGCTCAGCATGAACCGTGATGATGTCTGCTCCAGCCTTGGCAAAGTCAGGCACATATCTTTCTGGCTCAGCAATCATCAAATGCACATCTAAAATCTTTGTAGTAACAGGACGAATAGCCGAGACTACCAATGGTCCAATGGTAATGTTTGGCACGAAGCGTCCGTCCATAACATCAACGTGAATCCAATCTGCACCCGCCGCATCAACTGCACGAATGTCGTCACCTAAACGGCTAAAGTCAGCAGACAAGATTGAAGGGGAAATAACTGTGGACTTTTTAGGCATATGATTTACGGGGGCTTAGCTTTACAAAGATCTAAAAAACAGCAGATAAAGGTAGTTTTAACTACAGTCCTGTATTAATTATTAATTAAATTTAGCAGTTTTGATCAATTAAAGGCTAAAAAATAGAAAGGGTGCTTAGCACACTTCCTATTTTTTAGCCTTTAACTCAAACCTAGAAACTGTTGATGAACTGCAAATAGACTAATAGTATATGTTCCAAATCCAAGCAGAATACAAACTGGTAAAGTTAAAAACCAAGCTAGCAACAAGTTTTTTAAAGTATTAGTCTGAACACCAGCCTGATTTGCAACCATCGATCCAGCGATGCCCGATGAAAGTATATGGGTAGTGCTAACGGGTAATCCGAAATAATCGGCTGTAACAATCGTGGTCATGGTCACTAGTTCTGCGATCGCACCTTGAGCATAGTTAAGAGGTTCTTGACCAATTTTTTCACCGACAGTCACAACTACCCGTTTCCATCCAATCATTGTGCCAGAACTGAGAGCGATCGCAATAGTAATTTTCACCCAATAGGGAATGAATTTGGTAGTTTTATCTAATTGATTTCGATAGTCAATTAGTACAGATTTACGATCCATATTAGCTAATTTTTGTTGTTTTTCTAGCTTTGTAATAGTATTAGCCACAAGATACATATCTGCTCTGATTTGATAGCGATCGCTATCTGTAATATCAACAAAGTTATTACGCATTGACAAATTCTTTGCTATTAACTGACTTTTAGATAATAGCGATCGCCAAGTATTTTCATCCATCTGACCTTGAGGTTTTAAGAAATTAGTAAGCTCTGCTTGCCCATTTTCAAATTGTACATTTTCAAGAATGAGATTATGAGTTGAAGATTGCCGTAGCTGTGAAGCAAATATTGGCACGACTGCTTGAGATGTAGTAACTAATTGAGCGATCGCTTGATGGCTCGTATACATATTCAAAGAAAAAATGCTTGGCAAAATACCCACTAAAATCAACATCATTAATCCCATTCCTTTCTGTCCATCATTAGAGCCATGGGCAAAACTAACCCCAGTACAAGTCAAAATTAAAGCTACACGAACTCTAAAAGGTGGAATATTATCCTTGGGAGCGGCATAAAGCTCCTCTTGTTTAATGAGAGTTTTAGCAATTAGAAATAGAATAAATACTGCACAAAAACCTATTAATGGCGAAACGACAAGTGAAATTAACACCTCCTGCAATTTAAGCCAATTTATCCCGTCCCACCAATTGCTTCCAGTTGCGAATGCTGAATTTGCTATACCAATTCCAATAATTGCTCCAATGAGAGTATGAGTACTCGATACGGGTATGCCTAAATACCAAGTTCCCAAATTCCAGAAAATCGCTGAGCTTAGTAAAGCGGTCACCATCACAAAGCTTTGCCACGAAGCTACATTTACAATTAATTCCACAGGCAATAAAGACACAATCGAAAAGGCAACCGCACCACTAGATGTCAAGACACCCAGAAAGTTGCAAATCCCTGACCATATCACAGCGTAAGTTGGCTTAAGAGTATTTGTGTAAATGACAGTTGCAACTGCATTGGCGGTGTCATGAAACCCATTAACAAACTCGAATCCAATTACTAGCGAAATTGCCAAACCTAAAAAAAGATATTCCATTTTTTTATGGTTTTAAAATCTGAGCAAGACTTAGATTTTAAGATTAATCCTCTTTTCACTCTAGCGATCGCCACCAACGACTGAGAGGAAAGTAAATTACAGGTGACCACAAGCTACTTAATATTGCGGAGCTAAGAGCAATTCGTTGCTGTAGAACCCAAACATTATCCATACCAGATCCCATAGCAGTCAGTTGCACTGCATGCATAGTCTCAACAATTACTGCCATGCCAAATACAATTAAAGCGATCGAAATAAAATCCTCTTGCACATATCTCTGTTTTTGCAAAAGTGAGGTAAGTCCCCCCGCGATCGCAAGACCAAGAGCATGAGTTGGCGCAATACTCATGCCAGAAAAAGTCATACTGTCTTGTATAAATCCCAGCGCGACACCCACCATTACAGACAAAATTACAGGACGGTTTACACTCCAAGCCACTAGCCAAATTAGCAGCCAGTTAGGAGCAATTCCCATCAAGGTCATTCCCGGAAATCTGGTATACATTGATAAAATGCAAATTATCAGGGACCCAATGGTTACCGCCCAGTTTAAAAACTTTTTTGATAAAGGGACTTTGCGATCGAGCATTCTTCTTGTTGATTGGGTTATCGGCTCTCTTGAAAAGGATATACCTCGACATAATCGAGTAACCCCAGAGGAGTAGAGAACTCGACAATTGCCTCAGGAGCAGGTTGCTTATCAAGATTGATAGATTTAATCCTACCAACAGGAAGATTTTCGGGGAATAAGGTACTAAATTGCGAAGTGCTAACAATGTCACCCACTTTTACATCTGGGTCACGCTCAAAAAATTCTAATGTAGCAATATTTTGGCTTAGCCCCTTGAGCATTCCACTAATGCGACTTCGACTAATCACAACACCAACTTGACTATTAGGATCACTAATTAGCAAAATTTGACTACTGTTTGGCGATACATGAGTAACACGACCGACTAAGCCTCCTGGTGCAATGACATATGCTCCAGTCTTAATGCCATCATTACTACCTTTAGAAATTAAAATTTGATTCCACCAAGAGTCAGCACCACGACCAATTACAGCCGCCCAAGTACCAGAACTGTTAGAAGATACTTTTACCTTCAAAAGCTCTTTCATTCGCTGGTTTTGAGACTCTAGCTCAGTTAAGCGGTAGCGGAGTTCACGGACTTGTGCATCTTGCAATATCTCTTGCTTAGATACAGTTGATTGGAAGGGGCGGCTAAGAAACTGATACGTCTCCATAATTGCTATACCTTGAGTTTGACGGATTAACCAAGCCAAACCGATACCAGCAGTAACAACAACAGTCTGAAAGCGATATCGCTCCCACCAACTACGGATTGAATCCATGAAAAATTTACCTATAAACTTTTCAAGCGACTGGTTAAGACACGACCAAGATTTTTATAATCTTCTAAAACACGACCAGCACCGATTACTACGCAGTCCAAAGGGGCTGGGGCAATATGAGTGATAATTCCAGTTTCATGACTAATCAGGGTATCAATACCATTTAGCATAGCCCCACCACCAGCCAGCATAATACCGCGATCAATAATATCGGCAGCTAGTTCTGGTGGTGTTCTTTCTAAAGTACGCTTCACAGCTTCAATGATTACTGACAGTGGCTCACTCATACTTTCACGAATTTCTGAAGATTTTACAGTGACGGTACGAGGTAAACCTGATAGGAGGTGCAATCCCCGCACCTCCATAGAAGTCTCTTCTTTGATCGGATAAGCTGAACCAATTTTAATTTTGATTTCTTCAGATGTACGTTCCCCAACGACGAGGTTATGTACAGTCTTCATGTATTTCATGATTGCTTCGCTGAGCTCGTCACCCGCAACCCGCACCGACTCACTCAAAACAATTCCTTGTAAACTCATCACCGCAACTTCGGTAGTACCACCACCGATGTCGATAATCATGTTACCAGTGGCTTCAGTTACAGGCAGCCCTGCCCCAATCGCTGCGGCAATCGGCTCATCAATTGGATAGACCTCACTTGCCCCAGCACGACGAGCTGCATCCATGACGGCTCGCCATTCTACGCCTGTTACGCCACTAGGAATGCCGATGGCAATACGTGGATTAAAAACCCCTTTTTTAACTTTCTGAATAAACGAACGCAGCATCAACTCAGCCGAGTCAAAGTCAGCAATTACTCCATCTCTAAGGGGACGCACTGCGATGATGTCCCCAGGAGTGCGTCCGATCATTTTGTTAGCTTCATTTCCGACTGCATAGGCAGTCTTATCTCGTTGATCGATTGCGACAACTGATGGCTCTTGCAGAACAATACCTTCACCAGACACATAAATAAGCGTGTTGGCAGTACCGAGGTCAATGCCGATGTCTTTAGTAAAATGGCGGAATAAACCCACAGTAAAACTCTTCCAGTGGTCAAACTAGCTACATCACCTTAATATTTTATTACGATTGTTGTCACTTAGTCTAGTCTTCTTAACTATTCCGAAAGTCTTGTCTTTATAAATAAAAGTGAAAAGCATTGCTTTGCAATGCTTTTCACTTTTATTTATAAAGACAGCTTTGTTATTATGATGGGTAAGTAGATACGCACGATTAAATAAAAAGCTCAAGAATCTTTACCGTCCGCGTAGATTTTGGCTATTTTTTTAATTTTGCCGAGGTACTTAATAAGTAAAACTTTGTAACAAACTAACGATTATTCAATGAGTGATTGGCTCGAACATACCGTCCAAACTGAAGTAGCTATTCCCGTAGAATATGCATGGTCGTTATGGTCAGATTTACAGGCTATGCCCCGTTGGATGAAGTGGATTGACTCTGTAGTAGTCACAACCGATCCTGAGATATCAGCATGGAAACTCGGAACTAACGGTTTAACTTTTACTTGGAAGTCACGAATTCTCAAACAAATTCCCAATCAAATTATTCAGTGGGAATCGATTGGTGGTTTACCAAATCGTGGAGCTGTGAGGTTTTATGGTCGCCCAAACAACATGACAATTGTGAAATTAAGCATTGCTTATGCGATTCCTGCGATTGGACAAATTATGGATAATTTATTTTTGGGGCAAGTTGTTGAGTCCACTTTGCAAGCTGATTTAGACAGATTCAGAGTTTATGCCCAAGAAGATTTTGCCAAAACCAGTTAAATAAAAAGGGCGCTTTGCGCCCTTTTTATTTGAACTAAGAGGGTAAATACCCCACCGCTCTGCGGTGTGAGTAAATTCTGCTAAAAAAGAATTTGATACCCCGTCCGCTCGCGGCGGGGTTATTCATTTAACTGGTTTCAAAAGATTGATCGCTGTCCTTCTGGACTTACGCCAATTATGGTGAGTTGGCAATCTAGGACTGAGAAACCATACTTATCAGCAACTTTTTTACTAATCGTGAGAATCTGATCGTTTTTGAATTCAATAACACGATTAGTTTTGACACAGACTAAGTGGTGGTGGTGATGAGGCTTAGGCTGATTAATTTCATAATGTTTATGATCTTCTGTGAGTTCTAATTCACGTAATATCCCCATTCTCGCCATCATCTTCACAGTGCGATAAATTGTCGAAAGACTAATATTTTCACCTTGCACCTTTAACCGTTCGTAAAGATCCTCAGCACTGAGATGTTCACCTTCAGGGAGGGTTTGAAATGTACTTAAAATCACCTCGCGCTGCGGTGTCATGCGACAACCCTTTGAGTTGAGTTCAGCCTTGAGGGCTTCAGGTGAATAGGTAGGCTCCGCAGAAGTCATAGCATTATCAATAACGGTAGCTTCTTGAGAATAACATAAATGTCATTAGCAAGGCAGCAATTCTCATCAAAACCAGATATTCTCATTTTAAAAATTGTTTTTTTGAAAGCTAGTCTCAGGCAAGCTTTCAAAAAAACAATTTTGGGATTTCCATCTCTTGTGGCGCGAGAAATCCCAAAATTGTTTTCATCACAAGAATTGCCTACTCTCCTTTCTGTGTTATGTTTAGCAGCCTGTCCCCTAAAAAGTTATTGATTATGTCATCGTTGCCCCGTGCGATTATTCATCGTAAAAAAGTCGATGTGGTTCAGCGTTTTCACCCTTGGATCTTTTCGGGTGCGATCGCCAAAATGCAGGGAGAAGTCAGTGATGGCGATTTAGTAGAAGCCTATAGCGAAGATGGCAAATTTTTAGCAATTGGCTTGTGGGGTATGGGTAGCATTGCGATTAAGGTGCTATCGTTCCAGCCTGTAGAGTCGATGCAAAGTTTATTGCGCGATCGCTTACAGCAAGCTTTTATTCTGAGAAAGCAACTAGGATTAATTGATAATCCAGAAACAAATTGCTATCGCTTAATTAATTCTGAAGGTGATGGTTTAGCAGGATTAATTATTGATGTTTATGGTGAGACAGCGGTTTTGCAGTGCCATTCACTGGGGACATATGGATATCGGCAGGAAATTGCTGAAATATTAAAAGAAATTTATGGCGATCGCTTGCAAGCTGTTTATGACAAAAGCTCAGCGACTCTTTCGCGCAAATCACAAACTCAGTCTCAGGATGGGCTATTAATCGGTGAAAAATCTACTGATAGTGCCGAGGTTTTAGAATATGGACATCGCTTTATTGTTGATTGGGAAAGGGGGCAAAAGACAGGTTTTTTCCTAGATCAACGCGAAAATCGCCGATTGTTTGGTAAATATGCCACAGGCAAAAAAGTTTTAAATACCTTCTGCTATTCGGGCGGATTCTCTGTTTATGCAGTGACAGCAGGAGCGCGAGAAGTACATTCGATTGATAGCTCAGTCAAGGCGATGGAATGGACAGATCGGAATATTGCTGCAAATTTTGATGCGGAGCGTCAAGCCACTCATACTTCCTTTACAGGCGATGTCTTTGATTTTCTGAAGCAATGCGATCGCGATTACGATGCGATCGTACTTGACCCACCTGCTTTTGCTAAAAGTTTATCGGCGCGACATTCAGCTATGCAAGCTTATCGACGGTTGAATTTTCAAGCCATGTCTAAGCTGAAAAGTGGTGGTTTGCTATTCACATTTTCCTGCTCTCAAGTGGTGAATGTGGAGAATTTTACGGGTGCGGTGACTGCTGCTGCGATCGAATCAGGTCAAACCATCAAGATTTTACATCATTTAACCCATCCCGCTGATCATCCCACGAGTATTTTTCATCCTGAAGGGTCGTATCTGAAGGGCTTAGTTTTGAGCGTAATTTAGATTTGACTTAAGCAGCCATAATTTGCTCAACAGTGAGATTTAATTCTGGAAATGTTACCGAAATTAGGCGATCGCTGTTTTGAAATATTGTCATTTGATATTTGCCTTCTGCATTTAAGCTGAATATCAGCACAGAAGGGAGCTTCGGCTCGCCTAAATAGTCGCGAGAACCGATCGCTAAATAATCAACAATCCAATATTCAGGAATTCCTAAACGTTCGTATTCTTCGAGTTTATCAATATAGTCATCTTCCCAATTGGTAGATACCACTTCGACGGCAAGTTGAATTGGTTCGCGGATGCCCCGATGATTTAGGCGATCGCTCCGCCAAACATCTCGATTTATAACACTGACATCAGGATGTCGCCCCTGTTCTTTATCTTTTTTATTTGTAGTTAAAACTGCCGCCACGTCATTAACCACGTAGTTTAAATTTAAACGCTCAACCTCTCGATCAAAGCTTTTTAAAATTAGCCAAGCGACATCGTAATGAATTCTTGTTGCTAATTTTCTTACCATTTTGCCATCCACCAATTCATAGCGACCATCTTCAGGACATTGCTCTAAAAATTGGTCAAAATTTAGTTCTAGTTTTTGCTCTTGCTCCAGTTCTGAACCAGACTTTGCTTGAGTGAGTGTAATCATAGATTTCCTCAAAATGCTTAGCCTAAATTATATCAAAGCCATATTCATAGAGTTGTGGCGCGTTTAAAGTATCCAAGAGAAATTTTTGAAAGCGCTGCAAAGCAGCGCTTTCAAAAATTTCTCTGGGTTTTCATACAGCAAAAAGAGCTGTAGGGAAATAAATGTCAGAAAAAGTCAGAAAACTTCTATAAAAAATTGCTTTTATGTCGCTACAATATGTCCACCTTATTGGTGAGGATGTAGGGATATGTATAGAAAGCATCAGAAAATGTCGGTTGCTAATATCGGCGCAACGATTTTAGCGGCAGTTGTGGGAGCGATCGTTGTGCCGATGCCAACACAGGCTCAGCACACAACTGTTAACCCCGCAAATCCTGCTGTTCGCAATGAAGCTGATCGCTTGCTTGATCTTGGTTATGTACAACTCAAAGATGGTAAACCGCGTGAAGCCATTAAAACTTGGCTCTATGCGATCGGCTATTACCGTCGCATTAATGACCAACCTGCGATCGCCTACACACTGGCAAGGGTGAGTGATGCCTACGAAATGATGGGAGCAGCGAACGCCGCTCAAGATACAACTCGCCAAAGAATTCGTTATGCCAATACTTTGCAAGATAATGGCGCAAAGTTGGAAAGCTCTAATAACTTAGTCAGTTTTGAGATTGCCCAAAATAAACTGGAATCTGCGGCGAAACTCAACAACGAAACTCTTGATCTGGCTATTCAAAATGATCAAGGACTGAATACTGCGCTTGCTCTAAATAATAAGGGCTTAATTGCAGGACGTTATGGCGACCATATGGCGGCGATCAAGCTCTATTATGCATCGATCAAAAAATATCCACTCCGTGAGGCGATCGGTGAGGGATATGTGTACGTCAATAGCGGCAATAGTTTCATGTCGTTGGACAATTACAAATCAGCGATCAAGGACTATGGTATGGCTCTAACGATCGCCCGCCAATATCGCAATTATCCATTGATGGCAGTTGCTAGCGATCGCTTGATTGCGGCTTATCTCGAAGTCCCTAATTTTTATCGGATCGAGGAATTATTACAAAATCGCTCTAGCTTGGCTTTGGTGATGGGTGATCTCGAAACGGCCGCGATCGCACAGCGATATTTGGGTGATTTGTACTTATCTTTTGGAAATCTGCCAAAATCACGCACTGCTTACCAAGAGTCCTATGATTTTGCTGCTATGCTAGAAGATACTTCTGGCTTGCAACTGCGAGAAGCTTATTACAAATTGCAAGCTCTAGAAAGAATGTGATTTTGGCTAGGTGACGCTATACGCCACCTAGAATCAAATATAAAAGCGATTTTTATTTAAAAATTTAGTAAAAAACTTTAAATTTGCCATGCCAGCGATCGTCATTCCACGTCGGTTAGATGTAGCTGCTCTTGATCAAGCTGATCTTGATCAGGCTTCAGTCTCCACTGCTCCCACTCAGCATATCCTGCCCAATGGGGTAAAGATTATTGTCGAACAGATTCCTGTTGATGCGGTCAATCTCAGTATTTGGGTTGACGTTGGCTCTGCGGTCGAGAGTGATGATATCAACGGCATGGCTCATTTCCTAGAACACATGGTGTTCAAAGGTAGCGATCACCTTGGCTTAGGGGAATTTGAACAGGCGATCGAGTCTCATGGTGGTAATACTAATGCGGCTACTAGTCAGGACTACACGCATTTTTATATCAATGTTGCGCCTAAAGATTTTGCGAAACTTGCACCGCTACAACTTGATATAGTCCTAAAATCTAGCATTCCTGACGAAGAATTTCAGCGCGAACGGCATGTGGTGTTAGAAGAAATTCGCCGCAGTGAAGATAATCCCGATCGCCGTATTTATCGTCATATTTCGGAATTAGTGTATGAGCAGTTACCCTATCGCCGTGCTGTTTTGGGTCCCGTAGATGTGATTGAAAACGTCACCTCAGAGCAAATGCGATCGTTTCATCGTCAATGGTATGCACCACAAAATATGACGATCGCCGTTGTTGGCAATTTACCCGTCAGCGAGATGATTGGTGTGATTGCGGATTATTTTGAGACACAAAATGAAAGAGATGCGATCGCTGCCAAACCAAAGCACAAGGACTTTATATCTGAAAAGCCATTTACGGAAGTTGTGCGGCGGGAAGTCACTGATTCTAGCCTGAAGCAAGCCAGGCTGAGCATGTCATGGCGCGTCGCTGGTTTGAGAGATTTAGCGGAAACCTATCCCTTAAGTATTTTGGCAAATATCCTCGGTAGTGGACGCACTTCGCGGATGGTGCAGGACTTGCGCGAAAATCGGCGTATTGTTGATCGCATTTCTGTGAGCAATTCTGCAATGCGCTGGCAAGGAACTTTTCAAGTATTTGCGAAGTTGAATGTGGAAGATGTGGCGATCGTGGAGCAAGCAATTCGCGAACATATCCTCAAATTACATGAAACTCCCGTCACCGATGAGGAGCTAGCCAAGATCCGCACTCAAGTTAGCAATCGCTTCATCTTTGGTAATGAATCACCGAAAGAACGCGCTGGTATTTATGGCTATTATGATCGCATTGTCGGTTCGCTAGAGCCAGCTTTAAACTATCCCGATCTCATGAAATCCATCACCAAAGAGGACATCCAAGCCGCCGTCCGCAAATATCTTAATCCTGATGCCTACGGTATTTTGATTGTCCAACCTTAAGTGTGAAACTAGGCGATCGCCATGCTTAAACACATCAGCATTAAAGGCTATAAATCAATTAAAGAATTAGATTTAGATTTATCTCCCATCAACGTTTTAATCGGCGCAAATGGTTCAGGTAAATCTAACTTTATTTCTTTTTTTAAGCTATTAAGTTGGATGATGCGATCTCCCGGACAATTACAGCTTTTTGTTAGACAATCAGATGGAGCAAATTCATTGCTATTTGATGGAGCCGCAGTTACTTCACAGATTGAAGCTGAACTTAACTTTGAGTCAAAGAATGAGTCAAAGAGCCTTAATCTTGACTACACACTTAATCTCGACTATACCTTTAATCTTAATTATGCAGTAAGGGACACTTTTGTATTTGGCAAAGAATTATATGCTTGTAGTGATAATCGTCAGGGAAATATCTTCGATCTTTTTCCTGAAGGAGAATTTTCTGAATTAAGGTTTCCAAAAGATAATTATTGGATCTCACCAGATGAGAATGGTTACAAAGAATCAAGACTGATTAATGATTCAGGGAATAAAACAATTGTAGAAGAAATATCTTCTTCTATAAAAAATATAGCTACTTATCAGTTTCATGACACGTCAAAAACGGCGCGTTTCAAAAAAAGATGGGATATTAATGACAACCAATTTCTTAAAGAAGATGCTGGGAATTTAGCACCATTTCTTTTAAGACTTAAAGAAAATGAGCCTCGTTATTATCAAAGAATCGTAGAAACTCTTAGACAAATTGTTCCTTTTTTTGCTGATTTTGTATTTTCACCTATACGAAACTCAGTGATTTTACAATGGCAAGAATTAGGAACTGACTTAGTTTTTAGTCCCCATCAAGCCTCCGATGGAACACTAAGAGCAATAGCTTTAGTAACGCTTTTATTGCAACCTCCTGAAAGTCTACCTGATGTTTTAATTTTAGATGAACCAGAGTTAGGCTTACATCCCTATGCTATCAATATTATTGGCAGCTTAATTAATAGTGTTTCTAATTGTTGCCAAGTAATTTTAGCAACTCAATCACCATTATTAGTAGATTGTTTTGAACCAGAAGACATTATTATTGTTGAAAGAAATGAGCGAGAGTCTACTTTTAAAAGGTTAGTTGAAACAGATCTAGAAGACTGGCTAGAAGAATATTCATTGTCTGAACTATGGAATAAAAATGTAATTGGTGGGAGACCTAGCTGATGATTCGTTTACATGTTATTGCGGAAGGTCAGACAGAAGAAGAATTTGTAAATACAATTTTAGCTGAACACTTAGGATATTTTAATATTTCTACATCTGTACATAGCATTACAACTAAACGAACTAAAAACAAAGTGTATCGAGGAGGATTAACTAGTTATGAGAAAGTAAAAAAGGATATCACTCTCTGGTTAAAGCAAGATAAATCTGAGGATGCAAGATTTACAACCATGTTAGATTTATACGCATTACCTAATGATTTTCCAAAATTTGATGAAGCTAAGCAATTAGAGTACTATCAAAAAATTGAATACCTTGAAAATGCTTTTTTTGATGACATTGATGATTCAAGGTTTATACCCTATATACAGTTGCATGAATTTGAAGCTTTAATTCTTGTCCAACCAGAAAGATTATCAGAAAGATTTCCTGAGTATGAGCAAGAAATCCAAGAATTATCAAATGTTTGCCATAGTTTTTTTTCTCCTGAACTAATTAACCAAGGCTTAACTACTGCTCCTTCTAAAAGAATTTTTCAATTTGTTCCTACTTACGAAAAAGTATCTGCTGGGTCTTTGATAGTCCAGAAAATTGGTTTGACAAGCATTAGAGAAAAATGCCCGCATTTTAATCAGTGGATTACGCAGTTAGAAAACTTACGAATCTGATCCAAATCACGATATATGCCAAAATTAGAACACTGAAGATATTGATTTAGCCATGCAGCAGTTACTTTACATTGAAATCCCTACACCTCAAGTTGCAGCCGTGAAGACATGGCTCCAGTCTGAGTACCAAACTCCCTTTGGGAAAAAATCCGTTGCTAAGCATGGCTTTATCCTCGATCGCCAAAATCGCTCAGGAGCGATCGCGCAATTATCAGTATTTATCTGGACATTACAACGCACGACTTACCTCAAAGTATTTCGATGGTCAGATGAGGTCATGGATGGCGAGAAGGATTTTCTTGAGCATTTTACTAAAGCTGTGCGTCAAGCTTTTCCCTATGAGTTTAAACAGCCACCTGCGATCGCCTCGAATCAATCAATTTTTGAAGCACTAGCCGACGAATATCCGCTTACGGTCAAATTCTTTCAACGCATTCCCAATGGTGAATATGATCTCAATCGCGTCTATTGGTGGGAAAAACGTTGGCGGGAAAGTGTCAAAAACCCTAAGACTTCCAAGCAGGTAATTTTTGAAGATTCACAAGCTAACTCTGTAAAGCTCGACGTAATCTATGACATTGTGTATCTGGGAGGAGCATTAGGCGCTATCCATGCGGCGATGATGGCGAAGTTGGGTTATCGTGTTTGCTTAGTGGAGCGCATTCCCTTTGGGCGGATGAATCGCGAATGGAACATTTCCCGTGCAGAATTCCAGAATCTGATTGACTTTGGACTCTTCACTAAAGAAGAATTTGAATTAATGATTACAGCGGAATATGTCGATGGCTTTAACAAGTTTTTTGATAGTAATAATCCACCACATCTTAAGGCTAAGGTGCTGCATACGCCTACGGTTTTAAATATTGCGATCGATACCAATAGATTATTAGAAATTTGTAGTAAGAAATTACATCAGTACGGAGCCGTAATTTGCGATCGCACTGAATTTCAGAAAGTAGTAATTAACGATAATGGCGCGACTATCTTTGCAAAGAATTTGGAAACGGATGCAGAGGTAATTCTAAATTCGCGCTTAGTTATTGACGCTATGGGATCGGCTTCAGCGATCGCACAACAACTGAATGCAGGGCAAGCCTTTGATAGTGTCTGTCCGACTGTGGGCGCAGTTTTAGAAGGAATTGATCAGCATGTATGGGATTCCCAATATGGTGATGTGTTGTTCAGTCATGGCGATATCTCGCGAGGACGGCAATTAATTTGGGAACTCTTTCCAGCAGAGAAAGATGAACTGACGATTTATCTGTTCCATTATCACCAAGTGCATCCAGAGAACGCAGGATCGTTGCTGGAAATGTATGAGGACTTTTTCACGATTTTGCCTGAATATCGCCGTTGTGATATGGAAAAGCTGACTTGGAAGAAAGCAACTTTCGGCTATATCACAGGACATTACAGCCTCAATGAAGATTCTAAAAAATGTGCCTTTGATCGAATTTTAGCGATTGGTGATGCTGCTTCCTTACAATCGCCCCTAGTCTTTACGGGATTTGGTTCCCTCGTCCGCAACTTGCCACGTTTAGCGACTTTATTGGATACAGCGCTGAAACACGATTTGCTTAGAGCCGATGATCTTAGCCAGATTAATGCTTATCAAAGTAATATTGCCGTTACTTGGCTATTCTCTAAAGGAATGATGGTTCCCACGGGAATGCATTTGCCCCCTGAGCGCGTTAACTCGATGCTTAATACTTTTTTTGGATTGCTTGCTGATGAGCCTCAACCCGTAAGCGATCGCTTTATCAAAGATCGCCTTAATTGGTTGATGTTCAATCGTCTTGCCCTAATTGCCGCATTTAAAAATCCTAAGCTTATTCTCTGGATTATAGAAATGGCAGGTACAAAGGATTTGCTGAAATGGCTTTCTAGTTATGGAGCTTTTACCCGTAGTTCTTTTGCCAATGCTTTATTAGGTGGATGGTTGCCTCAACTCTTACGTAGTTGTCAAACTTGGCTAGAACCGTCAAATCCCCGTTTGTGGCTGCGGTTACTAAGTTGGAGTTATGCGCTCAATTACTCGGTGGGTAAATCTGTAGATTAAGCAGTCTTAGTTTACCAGTATTAGGATGCCATAGTCTTATAGAACCATTGCTACCACCACTCATCAAAATGTGGCGATCGCTGTTAAAAGCCACGGAAACCACAGCGATTTACAGATTTATTTGAGTTATTCAGTTGTTCATCTATAATTTCTGATAACTTTTTCTAGTAAAGCTAAGCATTGCGAAAATATTTGAATTAGAAGGTTGTGTAATTCAAATATTCATGCTAGATTTACGCTTAGGAATAGGAACTCAATTCAAATAATACAAAACTTTCTATGTGTTGAGGATTGTAGAAATACTTACTTAACAAAGTTAGAAGGCTTATCCTATGGGCGGGGACACCTTAATAAAAAGGTGCTGTATTTACTGAGATTGTCATTATTTTGTTAATTTATTTTTCTTTTGTGTCACTTTTCTAGGAATCGAGACACGTCTGCTCAATTGCTTTAGATATCCTGAATGTACAAATTATCACATACAACTTTGAAGCATCTAGTGCGCTATTATTTTTTTGTAAGCGCTATCTTTAGAAGTAAACCAAAGTAAAATTAAAGTGAGAGTTAGTCAAAATATTATCTAGGGCTAAGAGCGTGTTTGAGAAATACCTATCTAGCGTGAATTTCTGTTTTCCCCCCTTAATCCCCCCTTTCAAGGGGGGAAACTTAAATTGTAATTGCTCAACCTAGAGAGAATAAGGGTTTCAGCCAAAAAACCGTCTAAAAAATCGACTAAATGACACTATTCTCATTAAATAAATGATAATCTACCAATATATAGGAGAAATAGAGGTGAAACCAACTTTTTGATGGTCATTTTTTGTTGATTTTACTAGGTTGAGCAATTACCTTAAATTATCCCCCTTAAAAAGGGGGAGTTAGAGTGGGTAAAAAACTTATAAAACACGCTCTAATGGCGAAATTCAATAGTTAAGAAAATCTCAATTGAGAGATAGATAAAAGAAAATCTAACAAACTATATGTTGTCAATTATATAAGGATAATATCTTGATTTGGGGATTTGGATATGGAAGGTAGAATTATTCAGTTTAGCATCGAATCTCAGCAAGGTTATGTTCGCACTAAATGCGGTAAAGTCTATAGATTTTCTGCCAGTATTTATCGCAGTTTGATGCCAATAATTCCAGGAGAGTTAGTAGATCTTGAGCTTGATTTTAATGGGGGGTTGAAAGCGATTTATATTGCTTTGCCAATTAAATGTTTGGAGCTATTAACAAGAGTCGTTTCAGATTACTAAAATTATTGCTACAGCAATGCAGGTTTTCCTTAGCGCATAAAAAAAGATTATTAGCCGTGAGAAGTCCCGCTATTAATCTTTAAATACCAAAACACAAAATGGCGTAGCCATTTTGTGTTTTTAAAATCCTTACAGGGTTGGGTTTTTAATTCACAAAAGTGTGACAACACTTCTGTGAATTGGTATTACTGGGAAACAGATACGCTTCTTTTTGCCAGTTGACTACGTTGCTCAGCAGTCAGAATTGTCAATTTTTTCTCATTATCACTTTTATTGATTTCAGTGATTCTTTTCTTTTGCTCTCTCGAAAGTTTTATTGCTTTCCAAGCAGCACTACGATCGCCCTTTTTCAGTTCCGCAGTAAACGTCGCCTGTTGTTCTGGGGTCAGTACATCTTGAATCAGTTTCGATGTTTTTTCGTTCAATGTCTTGAATAGTTGCTTTTGGGCATTAGTCAAATTGAGAGGATTCTGGTCTGACTTTTGATTCTTTGTCAGTTGACTACGTTGCTCAGGGTTCAGAATTGCTAATCTTTTTTCAGCAGAACCTTTATTGATAGCAATGATTTTGTCCTTTTGCTCTTTCGAGAGATTGAGTGATTTCCAAGCAACATTACGATCGCCCTTTTTCAATTCCGCAGTAAATGTTGCCTGTTGTTCTGGGGTCAGTACATCTTGAATCAGTTTTGATGTTTTTTCGTTCAGTGTCTTGAATTGTTGCTTTTGGGCATCGGTCAAATTGAAAGGGTTCTGCTCTGACTTTTGATTTTGTGCTGTAACAACAGCAGCTGTCTTGGGAATAGAGGATTGGGCCGAAATAATGTTAGGAATAATGGCTGCTCCAGAAACGCCTGCTGATATAATAGCGATCGCTAGAATCTGTTTACAGTTACGAAGCATAATACAAGTTCCCTTTAAAAATTTGATGTGTGCGAATTTGACATAGTGAGCCAAATTTATCTGGAGTAGCTGATTTTACTTGAAGTTTTTTGAGGATTCGTGCGTGAGTATTGGTAATTGGGTGATAGACCTTACCTATTCCAATTAACGAAAGTGTGGCTACACTTTCGTTAATTGGAAACCAAACCCTGTAAGGGTTTTAAAAACATAAAATGGCGTAGCCATTTTGTGTTTTGGTATTAAACATCCTTTAGGGTTTCTATATTTCTATGGATAGCCTTGAACTTCTAGGGCAATAAAATCATCGACTAGATCCAATAGTCTATCTATGTCTTGTTTTATATCCAGATCTTTAAAATATTTCTTAGATAATCTATCCTGAAGGGAATTTAGGTGGATTACAATTTCAAATTGTTCCAAAGAGATTATAGACTGTTGATAGAGATGATGGATCATCAAAGTGCTTGATACACTTTCTGTTGGTATCGGTGTTTGCTTTGTTAGTCTTTCCATTAAATGCTCGGCAAATTGCCATAGGGATAGAAATGCTGAGCTATATTCACCATCCGCAATTAGCTTAGAAACTTGATTCTTACAACTCAATACATAAGATATGGATAGTGGAGAATCTGACATATTTCTTTCTTTTATAGGCAATTGATCATCTCCAGAAATGAGGAGCAGTTGCAAGCCATTAAATTCAGTAACTGTTTTAATTATTGAGTTGTAGATATCAATCGATAAATTTTCATTGTCGTATTCTACCTCTATAGTAAATAACTCTTTTTCAGATATATTATCCATAAGTAATATCGTAGGTGATTTGAAAATTTATATATTGATATTTAGAATGTTTCTTTCGTTACTTAGTTTTTCTAGGCAACTTGTTGAGTAGGAAATGAAATATCTTGAGAAAGATTTATAAGGATTTATATTTAAAAATCAGGCTCTAAGAGTATGTCCCAAGCTGAATTAATTAAAAAAATATCTGTTTCTATTAGATCTTCCTCGAATAACAAATCATTATTGTTAATTGTCAAATCTTTAATAAAGATATTATTAGATGTAGTATTAATTTCCACATTTGGATTCCCAGAATCTTCATAGGTAGATGTAATTGAGGCTACCTTATTACTCTCTGAGAATACAATACCAACAGCATTACTTTGTGCTAATACTAGTGAAGAAGAAAATTTGATTTCTCCAATTGTCAATATAATTGACAATAGAAATAGTTGAAGAATTTTTTCCTTCTGAGATTTTTTGAGCTTTGGAGCTCGTTTGAAATTCTTCATTAAAGCTATAGCCTTCACTAATTTAAGTAGTTGCAGAAAAACTTGATTGTAAAATAAATTTTTCACAACCAGCACAATGTATTGATGTCGTTGGATAGAATTAAGATATAGATATCCTTGATACTTTAATACCGAAAAAGTTTCATTGGATTTATTTGATATTTGATCTCATTTAAGGGATTTTCTTAAAAAAGAAAAGCCTAGCAAAGCAGTCTAATATAAATTTAAAGACAGCTTTGCTGGAACTCTTGGAGAAAAAGTATCGAAAAATTCAAATACACAAGATTAGTAGATCAAACACACTAAATTCATTTCCTATTCCCGCCATAAATATACTTCAATTAATTTCATTTTGCAAGAGATTTGAAGATTTATTCGGGTTTTGGTGCTAAGTATTGCTGAGGAAGAACTAAAGGAACAAATAATTGTCTTTTTGTGGGTGTTGTTGGAGGGGGAGGGATCGTAGGTATAGGAGGTTGAGCAACCTGTCCAACAGGAATAACATCGGCACACATTCTTGCATAGTCGTTGAGGAGTTGAGCATTGCGCTTTAGCTCAATGCACTTGAGTAAAACTACAAGTTCAACATCAATTCTCGTTTTATATGCTTCTATACGATTCTTTTCGACTCTGGATTCTAGTTCTGAGATTTGAGTCTGGAGTAGCTGAACTTGAAACTTTCCGATCTTCTTGCAGGAGTCATTCAGGCTACTATTGCCCATCGGCATAGTATAGCTGACTGCGGCTCCAAGGTTCTGAGCGTTTACTCCTCCAAAGGGATCGGAGCCATTGGTTGTGCCTGTTCCTGATGAGCCAAAAAGGGCTAAACCCACTGTAGGCACAGGGCAATTAATTCCTGAACCTAAACCATAGGAAGAGGATTGGTTAATTTGATTATTAACTTGTTGGTTAACGGTTGAGCCACTACTATTGGCGGCGGCATTAGATTGTGAAGAGGCGGCATTGGGGGGAGACGTGACAATCTGAGCTTGGGTTGGAGAAGCCAAGGCGAGCCAACTAAGTCCACAGAGTGATAGTTGGCAGATCGAAAATCCTAAAATCTGTGCTGCAATAGCAATGTGTGTCACAGGTTTTGGGATTTTCGATTTAATTAAAAAAAATTTTGTTGGGGAGTAGTACGAGAGCATTTATTTGTATTGCTATTTTCGAGAAGGCGTAACACTAGCGCATAGTTGGGTGTATTGGTTTTGCAGTTGACCATTACGCTTTAGTTCTATACAGGCATTGATGATAGAAAGCTCAATATTGTTTTTGGTTTGCTCAGTTTCAATACGGGTTTGTTCGATTTTGCTGTTTAGTTCAACAATTTGCTGTTGAATCAGACCTACTCTCGCCTTGGCAATGCGATCGCAACTATTGTGTAAACTATCTCCCCCGAATGGCATGGTGAAATTGATCGCCACTCCAAAATCCTGAGCATTGACCGTAGCGAATGAATTTAATCCTGTTGTATTAGCGTTCCCCAATGCTCCAAAAACTAAAAATGTTAGGGTAGAGGTAGGGCAACTGATGCCATTGCCGAGACTGTAAAATAGATTTTGGTTGATTTGGTTATTGACTTGGAGATTGATATTTGAGCCATTATTGGTGGCATTGATGCTGGTGGTGGGGATTAGAGAATTTGCTGTGGGAGTAGTCTGAGCATAGGAATCTGAGATAGAGATTATGCCGAAAAATAAACTATATCCGAACGAAGCTAAGACTGCTTTTTTTCTATGCTTAGAAATAGTCTGGATAATAGTCTTGAGAATAGTTAAATAGAGCACCGTTATCTCTAAGGTTTAAAAACTATTGACTCGGAAAAACACTTAAGCTAGCTCCATAACCTGTGGATATAGATTTTTGAGTAGTTTGATTGATGGAATTAACTGTATCATCTTCCACTGCCCAGTTAAAAGGTAAGTTTGGGTCAAGAACGCGAACAGGGGTGCTCGTATCTATGACCGAAGAGGATGTTACGGGAGTAACGTTAGTACCGCTAAAACCTCGGATTAAAGAATTACTTGCGTTACTCGTGACTGATAATGTCGAACCTCTGGATGCCGAAAAGGTATAACCAGTATTAAAAGCGGGAAGAGAAATTGCATAGGGCAAGGCTTCGGCGGCGATGCACCAGCTACAGAATAAGGGAGGGATCAGCAGGAATCTAGAACAAAGACGCAGAATAGGCATCGACTATGGAGGTGGTAGTGGTGGTATTGATATTGACTCCTGTTAATCCTGTTTGATCTACATTAACCGCAAAGTTAAAGTTAGCCCCTGGGGTTGTGAGGAAATAGGATGCTGTGGGGGATAATGCTCCTGCGGTGGTGACATTTACGCCGCTAATGGCAAATCCATTGCTACTAGTGTTGTAGGTTTCGTTGTGAGAGGTAGTGGTAGTGGTGGAATTACTACGACTGGTGGTAACTGAGTAGCCAAAGTTATTCACACAGCCTGCACAGGCTTGGGCTGAGGCAGGCTTGGGGGTTGCTAGGCTTAGGAAGCCTAGGGTAATGATGGTAAGTAGATGCCATCTGTTAGTCCGATCGCTAAATAATTTTGGCATGGTTAAAATACTGAGAAGGAGGACTGAACAGTGAGGTTTGAGCTTGTGCCAGATCCACCTGCGTTTACAGATCCTTGGAGATTTGTAATCGAGCCTGATTGACCTACGGTGTTAGATGGGGCTTGGAGGGTGAGATTGGAGTAAGGCGGTAGCACACCGTTGTTGATGTTGATGTTGCTACTCACCTTACGCAGATAGAAAATCCAGAGATTTGATTTAGATAAAAGAGTCTGAGAATGTATACTGAAACAAAGTTTGAACGTAATTGCTTCATCGAAACTAAACCAAGAGTAGCACATAGGAA
>JBIKYZ010000183.1:0-10724 GCA_044354985.1 Pseudanabaena sp.
TGGCAAATACTACTATCTTAGTACTCCTAAATCATTAGTGCTTCGATTTCTCATGCCCAATATTTGGGCATCTCTTAATGTGCCGTTCATCCATTTTTTGCTTCAATTTTTTCCAAACTCCAAATATTGATCGATGGGTGTGTTTTTAAGGGCAAGGTTAGCGAGTTGGCTTTTGAGGGTGAGCCATTGGTCAAATTGCGGTTGGATGTCGGGGGTGATGTATTGGCGCAGGGTTTGCAGGTTGGTCGATAGGATATCGAGGAGACGACCTTTGCGTTGCAAGATGGCGGTGAGGGCTAGGCGTGTGGCGGCGGGGTTGGCGGGGGCGGATTGGACGTGTAGGGAGATAGTTCCATTAGTTGTGCCAGAAACAGTTTGCATATAAGCCTGTTTTTGGACTTCCGTGCCAGATGCTAGATTGAGTTTTAAGTTATGTTCTTGAACTTCAAGTCCTTTTTGGAGGGATGTGATGGCGCGATCTATATTTCCCTGTGCCTGATACAACACTGCGAGATTGTTGAGACTATTAGCGACATTGGGATGCTCAATTCCTAATGCTTTTTCTTGAATTGCGAGGGAACGTTTATAGAGTCTTTCGGTGGCTGGGTAGTTTCCCTGTGACTTATGTAATAATGCAAAATTATTGAGGATGGTGGCAATAAGAGGATGTTCAGAACCTAGAGCTTTTTCGTAGATCGCAAGGGAACGTTTATATAGGGGTTCGGCGGTTGGATAGTTTCCCTGTGACTGATGCAAAAATGCGAGATTATTGAGACTAGATGCAACATCGGGATGCTCGGTTCCTAATGCTTTTTCTCGAATTGCGAGGGAACGTTTATAAAGTGGTTCAGCGGCTGGGTAGTTGCCCTGTGACTGATGCAAATCAGCAAGATTATTGAGACTATTGGCGACATCGGGATGCTCGGTTCCTAATGCTTTTTCTCGAATTGCGAGGGAACGTTTATAAAGTGGTTCAGCGGCTGGGTAGTTGCCCTGTGACTGATGCAAATCAGCAAGATTATTGAGACTATTGGCGACATCGGGATGCTCGGTTCCTAATGCTTTTTCTCGAATTGCGAGGGATCGTTTATAAAGTGGTTCGGCGGCTGGGTAGTTTCCTTTTGATACATACAAAAATGCGAGATTATTGAGGCTAGTAGCAACATCGGGATGCTCAGAGCCTAATGTTTTTTCTCGAATCGTAAGGGAACGCTTAAAAAGTGGTTCGGCGGCTGGGTAGTTTCCTTTTGATACATACAAAAATGCGAGATTATTGAGGCTAGTAGCAACATCGGGATGCTCAGAGCCTAATGTTTTTTCTCGAATCGTAAGGGAACGCTTAAAAAGTGGTTCGGCGGATGGGTAGTTTCCTTGTGCTTCATACAACAGTGCAAGATTATTGAGGCTAGTAGCGACATCAGGATGTTCCGCTCCTAATGCTTTTTCTAGGATCGCGAGGGAACGTTTATAAAGTGGTTCGGCTGCTGCGTAGTTTCCCTGTTGTTTGTACAACATTGCGAGATTATTGAGGCTAGTGGCGACATCAGGATGCTCGGATCCTAATGTTTTTTCATCAATCGCGAGGACACGTTTATAAAGTGGTTCGGCGGCTGGGTAATTTCCCTGAGACTGATACAAATCAGCAAGATTATTGAGACTATTGGCGACAAGGAGATGTTCAGAACCTAATGCTTTTTCATAGATCGCAAGGGAACGTTTATAAAGTGGTTCGGCTGCTGCGTAGTTTCCCTGTTGTTTGTACAACATTGCGAGATTATTGAGGCTAGTGGCGACATCAGGATGCTCGGATCCTAATGTTTTTTCATCAATCGCGAGGACACGTTGTGCTATGGGAATTGCCTCTTGATATTTTCCCTGTTTGTAGAGTTGAACCACCTGCTGATTGAGTTCCAACGCTTCCTTCAAAGCTGCCGATCGCGCTGAAGAAACATCAGAATTTGATTGACTAAAACTCGGCGCAACCAAAGGAACACCAAACATTCCCAACATCAAAATCAATCCAACCCGACTCACCGCCACACCAACTTTACGCATCATTTCAGCCTCACCTTTGCATTCAGGCGTTTCTAATAAAAACATTCTCACATTTCCAAGTATACAGATCCCCGATTTTTTGCTTCGCTATCAAATTTTAGCTAGAATGTCTGTACGCAATAGTTCATTAGCGATCGCGCAATTTGCCCATAGAAAACACTATGCTACAGACAATTCAAGGAATATACAAAAACGGCAAAATCGAATTAGCTGAAGTCCCTCAAGATATTTCTGAGAGTCAGGTTTTTGTGACTTTTTTTAAACCGCAGTTAGTTACCCAGTCCAGTCAAATTATGTCCTTTGGAATGTTTTTAGGTTCTCAGCAATCCACTGAATCTGATTTTAAAGATGCTGAATTTAACGGCGATCCTGATGATGGTCTTAGTTGGTCATGATTCTAGGATTATGAAATACATCATTGATACCCATGCCCTAATTTGGTTTTTAGAAGGAAATTCTCGTTTAGGTGCGATCGCCAAAGAGATTCTTTCTGATGCGAGTAGTGAATTAATTTTACCTGCGATCGCTCTAGCCGAGTCAGTATGGATAGTTAGTCGAGGCAGAACTTCAATTCCTTCTGTTGAGGCGTTACTAAAGGTGGTCAAGGATGATGAACGTGTCTCTATCTATCCACTAGATTTTGATGTGGTTGAGAGAAGTGTCAAGCTAATTTCTATCAACGAAATGCACGATCGGCAAATTGTTTCAACAGCTTTAGTAGTAGAGAGTCAAGGGACCCAAGTGGCTATTTTGACTTGTGACCAGAATATTTGTGCGGCAAAGGTGGTTGCTATTGTTTGGTAGAGCGATCGCTTAAAACTCAACCTCCCGCCCCACAGAGCGATCGCGCAACCCCGCAAAATCTTCGTCGGCGAACACAATATTCTCCTGCTGCATCCTCTGCCTAAACCTTAAAGTCATATCCCAAAAGCCATCTTGACCATTATCTAAAATAATTTGCGTCATATTAACTCCTCTAAATACATAGATGATCCCTGTAGGGGAAAAGCATTCCCACAGAAATCTATAAGTTTTCAGATAATTTTAAATTGGGAATGCTTTACCCTAACCTCGCAATGCAGGAACAAGCGATCGGTAAAAGCACAAAGGGTTTAGCATTAGCGTTTCAAGATTTTGGTGGAGAGTATAAAAATATTGGCGCAAATGCTAAACCCCTACAAATTTGTGTTTATTAAGGACATAGCAAATAATTCATGAGGTTAACTCGGCGATCACTTTGGTGACCTTACAGTTTTATACCCGATATTATAGCGGTCGAGGCAGCTACGTTACTTTTGCGATTTTAATACGATCGCTGGCAATCCTTTCAAATCGCCGAACTTGTGACGCACTAACCAAGACTCCCACTCAGACTGAATTAATTGATTTCTAGGATTAGATCGACGCAACAAATCTAAGACCAACAAAGCATCATACTCAAACGCCTGATAGCGCTCCCATAAAGCCAACTGCGATGGAGCCTTAGTATCAACCAGCGCCACCCTTTGCAACTCACCCACCACAAAATCATCAATTTTGCGATTTTTTGGATCGCAAATGATACTAAATTCCCACTTATAGCTTTGTCCCACAGCAAGCTCTTTGATGTTGGGTTCAGTTGGTAACACCACTCGCAAAATCCCCGACTGACCTGACAAACTAAAAGTCTGGCGATAAATCGACTTGCGATCGCGATCGCGTATTGAGAACTCTACCTGACGCGCTGTAGTAGTTGGCACAAAAAACAAAAATGTTGGATAAGCAGCCGTAGTGATTCCCTTCTTTGACACTGGCGACAGGAACTCAGGCGCAACCGTAGAGCAATTATTGCCGCGTATCGTTGGATCGGTTGGTGGTGGTGGATCGTAGGAGGGAATAGTTTGTGCTGTAAGTGACTGGCTTGGCATTGCTGCGATCGCACAAGCCATCAATACCATTGTCCTAAGAAACCTAGTCTGACTAAGAATTTTCATGAATTTATGGGGTGTAATCCAGCACAAACAAGCGATGTAATTTACAAGATCTTACGATGAAATACAATTTTCGCATCACAACCCCTCCCGATGTCCAATTACGCGATACACCTCCACCGACTGCACCCTGCCCTTTAAAAATATCGCTCCCCAACTTTCCACATCATAGAGATTCTCTAAATAATCCAGCGTTTCCTGTGCGATTAAAATGCGACAGTCTTCCTCTTGACGTTCCTTCTCACAGGACTCCAACCGTGAGGCAATATTCACCGTATCGCCAATTACTCCATATTCCAAACGACTCTTGCCGCCCAGACTTCCCACCATCACCGCCCCCGTAAAAATGCCCACTCGCATCTCCACCTTTGGCAATCCCTGTCGCTCAAATTGCTGATTTAAGTCTATTAGCGCCGATCGCATTGCCAAGGCACAAGCCACCGATCGTCGCGCATCCGTGGCAATCTCCGCCTGTTTTTGCAGCGCGATCGGCACACCAAACACCGCCATCACACTATCGCCAATAAACTTATTCACCACGCCCTGATGCGACTGCACCACATCCGCCATCACCGTCAGATATTCATTAAGCCAACCCATCACCCGTTCTGGATCTGCCCCTTCCACAATCGTACTGAAGCTCTTAATGTCCGTAAATAGAACTGTTGCAGTCACATTTTGCCAAGGTAATCGACCAGACTGCAACAGGCGATCGCGTCCTTCCCAAAGGGCATTGGCAATCTCTGGTGAGGTCTGTTGACCTAATAGCCGCATCATCATCTGTTGCTGTTGTTGAAACTGATATTGGCGATCGATCAATGTGGTAATGCTCGCTAGCCCAAACGCCAATGCAGGAGCAACCACAGGAATCCAACCCTGTTGCAAAAATAGAACATAGCTAAATCCCAATAAGATTAATAGAAATAGAAGTTCGCTGAGGATTAAAATAAGCGGTTTGCGAATACTCCAAGTTAATCTAATCCCTGCGATCGCCCAAATCAACATCCATAAAAGCTCTTGCCACTCCGCCCAAAACCAAAACAGGCGATCGCCATCTAGCACTGCACCAAGCAACTGACTAGTAATGTGAGCTTGCACTTCCACTCCTGCCATTCTCACAGTTCCCTTATCTGTCGAACTATAGGGAGTTAAAAAGACATCCTTGAGACTAGGCGCACTTACGCCAATCAGCACAATTTTCCCTTTAATCAAATCAGGATTCACTTCCTTTTGCAGAACTTGAGAGAGCGTCACTCGCTGCAATGATTGGGAAGAACCGCGATAGTTAATCAGAATCTGATAGCCGCCGCTATTAATCGTTTGGTAAGCTCCAGAATCTGACTTGAGAAGCGGAAATTTCACTTCTCCTAATTGATATTCTTTTTGGGAATTAAAAGATGGCTGGAGATTTTGACAAACTAAATCTTGACGTTGGGGGCGATCGCGGGGACAGTCTGCTCGCAAATAAGCATTGAGCAGTTGAATCGATAAAGCAGCGCGATTAGTAAAGAGTAGCACCCGCCGCATAAATCCATCAGGGTCGGCAGGCAGATCGACTAAGCCGACCAGTTCTTTGGGTAACGCAATGGGCGGATCGATGCGCTCGTTCTGATTGTTGCCACTGCTAACTGCGGCAATCACATTGGGTTGACGCAATTGGGCAATTAGTTCGCTACGTTCTGGCTCAATGGGAATATTGCGTTGAAGGTTGAGATCTACAGCGATCGCTGCGGGTTGATGTCGATTTAATTCTGATAGGGTCTGAGCGACAAGGCGATCGCTTAATGGCCATTTGTATTGTTTGATATCGCTTTCGGTGATCGTGACCAGTAACAATCGCGGATCGGTTACTTTGTCTGGACGCGATCGCATCATCTGGTCAAAAACCAATAGCTCTAATTGTTGCAGTCCCCCTAGTTGCCTGACTCCATAAAGCATCCCCAAAATAATTGCGCTGCTAACAAATGCCGACCGAAATCTCGACAATTTTAATCCTGTCAATTTCGGCAGTTGATTCGGCATTTGGTATTTGGGAAATAGAGATTTAAGCCCTTGAAACTTCTTTAGCATTAGTACCGATAAAAGTCTTAATTTCAATTAGAGTCAGGATTAGTTAAGCCTAACTCTAATAGCTTTATCAGATCTATAGCGATCGCCATAATGCTTAGGACAAATTAAACCTACAGAAGCTGAAACCCTGAAAACCTATTGATTACTAAACGATCATGTCTGTGGCAAGTTGATTAGCGATCGCTTCACCTTGCAAAATTTCCGCTAACTTGAGCGCAAATGCCATCGCTGTTCCTGCGCCACGACTCGTCACCACATTGCCATCAACGACCACAGGAATTGTCAAATATTCCGCGACTTGCATTTGATCTTTAACCGATGGATAGGATGTGGCACGTTTATCCTTAAGTAATCCTGCATCAGAAAGAACAGTGGGCGCAGCACAAATGGCGGCGACAAGTTTATTTCCTGTGGCATGGGCGATTAACATTTTGGCAATGCGTGGATCTTCTCTCAAGCGAAACGTGCCTGAACCACCAGCAAGAACGATCGCATCAAATTGATTCGCATCAACTTGATCGAGAAGTGTATCGGCAATAATGGCGATCTCATGACCACCGATTACAGTTTGGGTGGCTAAACCTGCGGTAGTTACCTCAACCCCAGCACGACGCAACACATCAATAATCGTGATTGCTTCTATTTCTTCAAAGCCTTCAAATAGAGGAACAAGTACGTTAGGCATATTTCACCAAATTTTAAAATGCGTTTGCGTTATTTCTTTAGATTTGCTTATATGAAATTGTAGAGGCGATCGCAGTTTGATTGATTTTCTGGATTTTTTTACATCTATTCTCATTATGCAACTTTTTTTCTGACAGTCAGCCTGCGGCTGACTGTCAGAAAAAAAGTTGCATAATGAGAACTGCTGATTTTTTGAAATTTAGATTGAGGTTTGGGTTTGTTTTGTGTAACAATTGTAGATCGCACTTTTAAGTAATCTCACAACTAAAAAAATGGCTAAAAACAAAGGTGTCCGTCTCGTAGTTACATTAGAGTGCACCGAATGTCGCACTAATGCTAACAAGCGATCGCCTGGTGTGTCTCGTTATACGACCATGAAAAATCGTCGTAATACAACCGCAAGATTAGAACTCAAAAAGTTCTGTCCTCATTGCAACTCTCATACCGTTCATAAAGAAATCAAATAGTCCACTAATCCAATAACTAAAACCGCGTAATCCCAATCATGGCAATGAACTCCTCTTTTTATCGCAAGCGCCTCTCTCCGATCGCGCCTGCTGCCAAAATCGACTATAAAGATGTCGAATTACTGCGTAAATACATCACTGAGCGCGGCAAGATTTTGCCTCGCCGCATTACAGGTTTAACTGCAAAGCAACAGCGTGCATTGACGACAGCGATTAAACAAGCTCGTGTAGTTGCGTTACTGCCTTTCATCAACAAAGAAGGTTAAAAAGTAAAGGACGCGATGCGTCCTTTACTAAAAAAATAGAGAGACGCATCGCGTCTCTCTATTTTTTTATAGGCATTGCTCGATTACGGCAATGACTGATTGCGAAAGACTATCAAAGTCATAGCCGCCTTCTAACCCAAATAAGATCTTGGGGGTTAAATCTAAACACATTTTAGTAAATGTGCCAAAATCTTCTGGCTTCAGCAAAATACTAGCTAAAGGATCGTCAGCATTTGCATCAAATCCTGCGCTAACGATTAATAACTCAGGATTGAAATTTCGTAAAAACGGCATGATTTGATTTTCAAACACGGGCAAATATTCCGCGATCGCTGAACCAGATCGCATCGGAATATTCAAAATATTGTCATGATTTCCTGTCTCATCTTTGCGACCTGTCATCGGATAAAACGGTGCTTGGTGCGTAGACACATAGGCAATATCTGGACGATCCCAGACAGCCTCCTGTGTGCCATTGCCGTGATGGACATCCCAGTCAAGAATGGCAACACGCTGGAGATTTAATCGATCAATTGCAGACATTGCAGCGATCGCCGCATTTCCAAAAATGCAAAAACCCATACCCGAATGAGCACGGGCATGATGACCAGGGGGACGTGCTAGTACGAAGGAGGGGCGACCTGACTCTAAGACTACATCAACACCATCAAGCCATGCACTGAGGGCAAGAAGAGCCACATCATACGTTTGATGCGAAGCGATTGTATCGCCATCGATGTAGCCACCACCACGCTTGGTAATGGACTGCAAAGTTTCAAGATATTCTTGAGTGTGAAAACGAAGTACTTCTTTTAAGATGTTTTGTCGATCAGTCGGTTCTTGCCAGACTAATTGTGAGGCGATCGCTGAATTTCTTAGAGCCTCAACTATAGCTGTAAGACGACCAGCTTTTTCTGGGTGATAAAGCCCAGTATCATGACTTAGAAAACTATCAGAATAAATTATTGGGAATTTATTGGTAGATTTTGAAGAGATTGAAAAGTTGTTTGAAAACATACGTGCTTTTGCTGATCGCCAAATCAATGAATAGTTGTTGTCACCATAGAGACTAGCGTTATACTTTTAAAATCGTGGATTTGTTTGAAATCTTTTACAAGTAGCTAACCACAATTAAATATAAAACCCCAAAAACTTTACCGCCCGCGCAATGGGCGATAAAGTTTTTGGATTTGATGTTTTAATTATGCTTGGTTACTCAGTTCCACAGCAGTTTTAATTGGGTTTTTCCTGTGGTCGATCCCTTACCGCCAACGCAGCAATCAGATGTAGAGATGCAAGCCGTACCAAAAGAGCTTGCCTTATCCATCAAAGAGATTATTAGTCTCTACAAAAACCATAACCAAAAAAAAATAATCGAATCCCTAGAGAATCTGATCTCTACAGTAAAAAGAGGTGCAGATAAAGCCTTCTTAACAGATCTATCCTTGGGAAGCGATCAAAATAACTTGGAAACAGAAAATGAGGAGGAATTTCTTAAAAGTTGGGACGATATCTTCAATGTTCAAGTTTACATTGACACTGAAATTTTTGGAGAATTAGATCCAAGACCTCCTGCTTTAGTGGAGTTAGACAATAGTAATGACAATGAAACAATAATCCAGCATACTGATGCAACTGAAATTTATGTTCAGGCATGGAAAGAACTGGCTCAGAGTATGTCATCTTTCCCAGATGATTTGTTTACTCGACTCTGGACAACTGCCGAGATTGCCAAAATTTTGGAATGTTCTCCCAGCAGTTTACGGCGATCGCGTCGGACTGGGCGATTACCAATTAAGGTCAAAGATCTGATTCTGGATTGTATCTCTCACGATGGCAAACGGAGTTTATGGTTTGTACGCCCCTCCTAACTAATTTTTGAGTTGTCAATGGCTACGGCGCTGACAACTCAAAAATTGGTTTTACAACTGATAATCGCTATACAATTTAGATATATGTACCTATGGACATAAATTTATAGATGTCTTTTCAAGATCTACGCAAACGATTTTTGCTGAGTAACATATCGCTTTATTGGGTGTTGCTTGTACCGTTTGTGATACAAATTATCGGGACTGTAGGGCTGGTAGGCTATTTATCCTATCGCAGTAGCGAGGTGGCAGTTGATAAAATGGCAAATCAGGTAATGAGTGAATTAGGCGATCGCATTGAGCAGAACCTTATTAATCATCTCCGCAAGCCAACTGAAATCAACCGTAATAACGCTGCTAGCATCAAGATTGGGATTCTAGACTGGCAAAATTTGGCAACTGTAGAGAAATATTTCTGGAAACAATCGCAGATCTTTGCAGACGTATCCGCATTTGCGATCGCAAATGAGCAAAAAGAAATTCTCATCGTAGAAAAATTAGATGATGGTTCTCGTGTAATTCGACTGAGAGATAAATCAACTAATAACATATGGGATAACTATTTAGCTGATAGTGACGGCAATCGTATCAAGCTGCTCAGACGCTCAACTACATATGATCCTCATAACGATCCGCCGAATAATCCTTGGTATGGAAAAGCTAAAAATGCAGGGCGATCGCTATGGCAGATTAATGTCTCGCTGGCAAACCCAAATAACCCTTCACTGATTGCGGTTAACTTCTTACCATTCTTTGATGGCAACAATAATTTTCAGGGTGTGTTGGGATCTTCGATATCACTGAACCAATTAGGGGATTTTCTTCAGAAACTCAAGATTGGGAAAACAGGGCAAGCTTTTATCATTGATCGCAACGGGCAGATGATTGGTATGTCAACAGGGGAAATCCCTTTTCGCCAAGGTATATTGACACCATTAACTCAAGACAAAGAGACGCTCGCTAAAAATGTCAATCCTGATAATCGGAGACTAAGTGCTTTTGATAGCCAAAATACCACAACTCAAATAACAGCAAATCATTTAAAAGAACGTTTTGGTCGCTTAGAGAGTATTTCTGAACATCAAAAGTTTCGATTTGAGAGAGATGGCATCGGATATTTTGTGCAGATTGCACCGCTAAAAAATGAAGTTGGATCTGAAGATTTAGATTGGCTCTCAGTAATAGTGATCCCAGAATCTGACTTTATGTCCGAGATCTTAGTACAGGACAAAAAGTTGCAAAAGTAGACAGGAAGGGGTTTTATAAAAGATAACCACATCGCAAATAAAACCCCTATGAAAGAGATTAACCTATTTCGCGAAAAGTTGCATGAACATCTGC
>JBIKYZ010000431.1:0-3212 GCA_044354985.1 Pseudanabaena sp.
TCTGCGCGTAATATTTGGAGAATGCGTGATTTTTACTTGACATATCACCTCAATACAAAACTGTCACCGTTGGTGGCAGAAATTGGCTGGTCGCATAATTTAGTAATTATGGAGAGATGCAAGGATGATTTGGAGCAGGAGTTTTATTTGCGGATGACGCGCAAGTTTGGCTGGACAAAAAATGTGTTGATTCACCAAATCGAGAATCAAACCTATGAAAAGACTTTGCTGAATCAGACAAATTTTGATGTGACTCTATCGGAGGATATTCGCGATCGCGCTAAGTTGGCGATTAAGGATGAATACACCTTTGACTTTCTAGAATTGGGTGATGAACATAGTGAGAGACAGCTTGAGACGGCGATTTTGGCTCAGGTGGAGCCATTTTTGCGAGAGATGGGTGGGATGTTTGCTTTTGTGGGTAGCCAGTATCGGTTAGAGGTCGGGGATGATGAGTATTTTATCGATTTGCTGCTGTATCATCGGCATTTGCGATGTTTGGTGGCGGTTGAGTTGAAGATTGGGAAGTTTAAGCCTGAGTATGTGGGTAAGATGCAGTTTTATTTGGCGGTATTGGATGATAAGGTGCGGATGGTGGATGAGAGGCAATCGATGGGAATTATTCTCTGTAAGTCGAAGGAGCAGACGATTGTGGAATATGCCTTGAAGGATGCGAGTAAGCCTATTGGGGTGGCAACTTATCGGTTATCAACGCTGCCGAAGGAGTTGAGGGATCAGTTGCCTGCGCCTGAGCAGGTGGCGATGTTGTTAAATGGTATTGAGGAGTAGAGCGATCACTTTTAGTTTTGCTAATTTTCATCAGTGCGATCGCTTGTTAATGAGAAATGAAATTTGCTGTAAAATGATATGCAAGTTAGATGTCTATTCATGGATGCAGTATAAGCTCCAAATATTTTGAAATTATCAACTATGACAAAAACTGCTCTTGAACTAACACTCCATGAACGCAAAGCATATTGCCCATCCAGAAATCTGGATAGCTTACAGGATGAGGCTAGATGGACTGAGGCATGGAAAATTGTTCACAAGATAGCAAGCTTATTACGCGATCACTATAGGACGAAGCAAATAATTGTTTTTGGCTCATTAACAAATAAAGAGCGTTTTACAAGGTACTCAGATATTGATTTGGCAATTAGTGGATTAACTTTTAAACAGTTTTATCAAGCTGTGGATGATATAGAACTTATTGCCCGTGATTTTAAGGTCGATCTAGTGAATCTCGATCGCTGTCGTCAAGCTATCGCAGAACGCATTATATAGAGAGGGTTTAGCAATTTGAAAAGTTCTCTAATAGATATCGCTGATCGAATTAGGAATGATTTGGTTGAAATAGAAATGCTTGTTGATGATGGCTGGTTTGATGGTGACTGAAGTTAATGAATCGATCGCTTGTGTGTAAGATGTTTTTAGATTGGGTATTGAGGAATAAGTAAGCATGGCTGATGCAAGGGTAAACATCGCGAAGGATAAGGCGGGAGTTGGGGGCAAATAATGAGCATTCGTAGAGTTTATATTGCTGAAGACAAAGCTGAATTAGTACGTTCTTTAAGATCTGCCGAAAACCCCACTGCGCCATTTCAGACCTATGCTGACGTGATGACTTTTGCGGCTGTCCTTGGGGCTAAACGAGGAAAAAAGATTTCTCTTGGCAAAACATCTAGAAAAGAACCCGATCCAATTCCGCAAGATCAGTTTTTAGCTAGAGGCTATGAACCTGTAATTAATTTAATTGCGATCGCCCATACTAAAGACCCTAAAAGTCTTGCCCTTGATGAAGAATCTGGAAATATCCGCGTTCAAATTTTTGAAGAGTATGCTAATGGAGGGCTTGAAGTTTTACAGAACACTTTACAAGGAAGTGTCGATTTTACAGACGGGATTTTGTTACTACTACTAGATGAAAAAGATAGAGGAGATCAAGAAGATTTTGATTTGAGTAGGTTCCTATGAGCAAAGATTTACTGTTTTATTCCAAAAAGTTTGCGAAGTTGCGTTTAGATCGTGTACGGGGAATTGCTCCGCATAAGCCAATATTGCTTTTATCTGCGATCGCGCTAATCCAACAGGGAATAATCAGACAAAATCGAATATTTTTATCACCTGAATTAATCGCCACATTTCTCAAATACTGGAGTTTTTTGGGTTCAGAATCCCATCGTTCAGATATTGCCCAGCCCTTCTTTCATCTTCAAAGTGAAGGCTTTTGGCATCTAAAAGCAAAGGCTGGATTTGAACCTGTAATTAACTCCAAAGTGAAAATTAAAACCTTGAATGGGTTAAGAGATTCAGTACAGTATGCTTACTTTGATGATGAACTTTTTAAATTAATTCAGAATTTATCATCAAGAAATAGTTTGATTGATATCCTCATAAATACTTGGTTTTCTGATAAATCATCACAAATTGAACAACTTTTTCAAATCAACTCTTTTCAAGAATTTCAAGATCGCTTACGAGAAAGAGGTGGGGCTGTCTATTCAGTCGATGAAGTGGAAGATGAATCTAAATTAATTGTACGAGATGCTGCCTTCCGCAGAATAGTTGTCTCTGCTTATGAATATCGATGTGCATTTTGTGCGTTACAGGTTCTCAATTCTCTAAATCAACATATTGTCGATGGAGCGCATATCAAGCCGTTCTCACAGTTTCGAGACGATCGCTTTGATAATGGGCTTTCTCTTTGCAAAAATCATCATTGGGCTTTTGATCGTGGTTGGTTTGCCGTTGATGATGACTATAGAATTGTTGTCTCTAAAGATCTTAGGGAAGAATCGCCTCACGCACAGACAATGCGAGATTTTCACGGTCAGAATATCGTTTTGCCAGCACAACAAAGCTATTTGCCAAGAATTGAAGCTTTACGATGGCATCAAGAAAATGTTTTTAATCAAGGCGATCAACTTTTTTTAGAGTACTAATCACTCATATACAGATTCACAAGCTCCCTATTTATAGAATTGTGTAAAATAATAAAATCTGATTTCAAGTTGACTTTTGGGCTTACTTAAGAGAGGAAAGACTTAATTAGGTATTAGCTGAAGTTCTGGAAATAATTATGATATTAGAAAGCATTTAAGAATGCAAGGGCGCACCAAAACAGGTATAAATACTGATGAAGTCTAGTATCAACCAGTCAAGATGCGCCAACCCTATAATACCGATTTATCAAGCAAAGAGTGGGAAATAAT
>JBIKYZ010000432.1:0-3204 GCA_044354985.1 Pseudanabaena sp.
CTTGCCCTAGAAGGCACATGGCGATCGCATCCTAAATTTGGCGACCAGTTCCAAGTCACTCAATACCGTGAAACTAAACCCGCCACAATTACAGGAATTGAGAAATATCTTGGCAGTGGTCTGATTAAAGGCGTGGGACCAGTCACTGCTAAACGCATCGTCACTCATTTTGGCTTAGATACCCTTGACATCATTGAAAATGAGATTGACCGTCTGATTGAAGTTCCTGGCATTGCCAAGAAACGAGTGAAGATGATTAAAACTGCTTGGGAAACCCAAAAGGCGATTAAGGAGGTCATGGTATTCCTGCAAGGACATGGAGTATCCACCACCTATGCAGTCAAGATTTTTAAGCATTATGGTAACGATTCCATTCAGACAGTTTCTGAAAATCCCTATCAACTGGCGACAGATATCTATGGCATTGGTTTCTTTACTGCCGACCAGATCGCTCGGAATATTGGTATTGAAGTTAGTTCCGAGTTTCGCAGCATTGCGGGTATCTTCCATTGTTTAGGGGAAGCGGCTGAAGAAGGGCATTGCTATTTACCGCGAAAAGAACTAGAAGAGAAAGCGATTAAACTGCTTGCCATCGAAGACTATCAGCCAGATCCTGAAACCATCTCTAAAATTGTTCTCCATCTCTCCGTTAACGATCGCTTGGTGATGCAAGGCTTAGAAGGAGAGTTCATCTGCTATAAACCTACTTACTTCCATACTGAACAAAATCTTGCCGAACGGGTTTATCAACTATTGCAACACAAACATCATCCAGATCCTGAACGAGTCAAAGCTTGGATCGATCGCTACACTACCCAAAGGAATATCCAACTCTCGCCTAAACAACGCGAAGCCGTGGAGATGGCAGCAAATTCATCCGTGCTTATTCTCACAGGTGGACCGGGGACAGGGAAGACTACCACTACCCGCACAATTGTCGCGCTCTGGAAAGCGATGGGTAAGGAGATTGCTCTCGCTTCACCGACGGGGCGGGCGGCTCAACGATTACAGGAAGTCACGGGTTGTGAGGCTAAGACAATTCACCGTTTTCTAGAGTTTGACCCGAAATCAATGGGCTTTAAACGCAATCAAGAATATCCTCTGACGGCTCAGGCGATCGGTATTGATGAAGCATCGATGCTGGATCTGTTTCTAGCTTTTTCTCTGGTGAAAGCGATTCCCTTGGGCGCTCAACTGCTTCTTGTTGGCGATACTGATCAACTTCCCAGTGTCGGGGCAGGTAATGTTCTCAAAGATTTAATTGATTCTCAGCAAGTTCCTGTAATCACGCTTACTGAGGTGTTTCGTCAGGCTCAGGCAAGTCAAATCATCCAGAATGCTCACCGTATCAATACGGGTAAGTTTCCAAACATGGAAAAGGTGTCTAACCAGCCTCAATCCGATTGCCTTTGGCTGGAAATGCCTAATGCTGAAGCGGGGCAGCAGGGTATTTGTGACATTATTACGGAGTTGTTACCGATTCTGGGCTTTGACCCTCAGCAAGATATGCAGGTTCTCTGTCCGATGACTAGAGGGGATGTGGGTACGCGCAATCTCAATGCTGTACTGCAACAGTTACTCAATCCTCCTGATGCGATGAAGCCCGAAATTAAGTATGGGAATACGTTCTTTCGTTTAGGCGATCGCATTATGCAGCAGGTGAATGACTATAATCGTGAGGTTTTTAATGGTGACATTGGCACAATTACGGGTGTCGATTTGGAGGAGCGGGAAGTCACGGTTGTATTTGGCGATCGGCAGGTAGTCTATGATTATGCCGATCTTAATGAGATTGCTCTTGCTAGAGCGACAACAATTCATAAAGCACAGGGCAGCGAATATCCTGTGGTAATCATGCCTCTGTTCATGCAGCATTTTCTAATGCTTTCTCGCAATCTTTTCTACACTGGTTTAACTCGTGCGCGAAAGCTTGCCATTATTGTCGGTGAGTCGAAGGCGATCGGGATGGCGGTCAAACAGGTTAGCGATCGGCATAGATATACTTATCTCGCGAAACGTTTAGCAAAGTTTTGTGAGAATGTAGTATCTTAAAAGAGAGAGAACCGCAGTTAGCTAACTACTTCGAGAATGAAGCTAATCTTTTATGATCGTGACTCAAGGACATCAACAACTTTTCACCCTGCTTGCGCCTCTACGAGAATATTTTCAGCAGGAATATCAAACTCGTCTCGATCGCCTGATTTTGTTTGGTTCTCAAGCGAGAGGAGAAGCGTTACCTACGTCAGATATCGATATCTTGATTGTGTTGCAAGATCCTGTTAATTCCAGTACGGAACTACGCCGCACCAGTCATTTCATCGCCCAATTTTGTCTAGAGCATAATTTACTGGTTTCGCGTCTCTTTCTACCGCGATCTAGGTTTGAAACTGAAAACTCTCCTCTATTACGCAACATTCGCCAAGATGGAATTGTGCTATGACTCCAGAACAAAAAGCTCTACTGGACAAAGCTGAACGTAGTATAGAGGCAGCCCAAAGCCTAAGCGATCAAGGGTTTCATGATTTTGCAATTTCCCGTGGTTACTATGCGATGTTCTATATTGCTGAGGCACTTCTAGATAATGAAGGACTTTCTTTTTCGAGTCATGCTGCTGTCATCAGTGCTTTTGGGCGTTATCTCGCTCATGCTGGCAAGATTCCAATGGAGTTTCATCGTTATCTGATTGATGCTCAAGCCATGCGTACTCTTTCGGACTATGACACTAATTCTATTGCTTCACAGGAAGATGTGGAGGAGATTCTTGATCAAGCTCAATCTCTCTTAGCGATCGCGCTGCAAAACTTGACGGTTGATTAAAGCAGGATTTTAGTAGATTTTTGTAAATTAATCAGATATGCTTATCACCTACTTTAAATATTTGTAAATAGATATTGAATTTCAACCAAATTTATAAATTAGTAATGTAATAATATTGCAAAAAATATACTTCGGTTAAAGTGTTGTTTTTTACTCGAAAAAATTTATCGAGTTAGTAGCATTTTATCAATTATAAATCAATCATTACATTTTCATGGAGGTATGTAAGTTGGCTAATATTAAAGAGGTTGAGAAGTTTTTGGCAATGGATTCAGACGAACTATTCATTCAAATTGGCTATGCCCTTGAAAGTGATGGCTTGGGACTTGATGAAATTGATGAAGATGAAGCCAAAGATTTAGGTCATACTTGGATAGAAGACAATAA
>JBIKYZ010000184.1:0-10682 GCA_044354985.1 Pseudanabaena sp.
AGCCAGAAAGACTATTTGCTTTTCTAAATCTATTTTGATGCACGATATTGTCATTGGGCTATTTATCAATAGATACGAATTTTCTATCCAATCCCATCATGCCTTCCAACAAATCTGAAACACTACCGAGAATTTACTCTTTTTTGACTTAATTTAGCTTTTTTCTCTTGATAAAAGTTACAGGGCTTTAACGAGGTTTAGCCACTTGAGGCGTTTATTAGCATTAAAACTAATAGTCGCTATTGTTTAGTGATACAGAAAAGTCTTAAAAGAGTTGATTTATATAGGGTCTCATAATGAGACAAAGGAGAAGATGTAAGATGGCAAAAGATGAGATACTCAAGTTCCCCAACCAAAGTAATCAAATACAAATGCCCTACCTCTATCTTCAACTAGAAAACCAACTGCGTCAATGGATCAAGGCAAAAGATAAACGGCATCTACAAGGATATGCAGAAACCGTAGCCGCAATATTGCAATCAGGGAAAACCAGTTATAGCAAATACCGATCAAACCCACCACAACACAATCTATCGAAAAGGCTCAAAGCAGAAACCACAATGATGAAACCAATTAAGAGCATCCTCATCAGTAATAGCATTAATAGCCATAGTGATAGCTGCATCAAGAGCCTCAATTGTACGACCTTTAGCAGAGCGAATAATTTCTTTCAACTTAGACCAACATAACTCGATTGGCGATAAATCAGGGGAATAAGGAGGTAGGAACTTAACCTTAGCACCGACAGATTCACTTCAACAGTTGCGTCACTTTCAGCGTAATGCACAGGCAAATTATCCATAGCAACAATTGTCCCAGTCCATAATTGAGGTAATAATATTTTATCAATGAAGACTAAGAAAATCGCTGTGTTGAGACCACCTGTAAAAGTCATCGCGGCAATCAGACCTTCATCACCATCATAGCTATTCCAGCCATGCCAAATTTGGTCATCCTTTTCATGTTTAATAATCGGGATTTTGCCACCGCAAATGTCATCGCGTTCCGTCAGACAGATCATCGCTGTTTCGATCGCCCTGATTAATCTACTGGTAAAACAAACATTTACTCGATAATTGCTGAGCCGACAGGAGGCGATCGTCGCTTCTGCACGACCCCGTTCGCTAAGGGGAACATCAACCCATCCTGTGAATTTATTAAGAGCATTCCAAAGGCTTTGTCCGTGACGAATCAATATGAGTTGAGCCATGATTATTCTCTCTCTAGTGATGTTTTGACTAGTAATTTATTAGAGTAACTATATAGCTATATATGACTTGATGAAGTTTAATATTATACTCAACCTATTCAACCAGTAAATCAAGCGATCGCCTGTCACTATCAATTTCAGAGGTCAGATTTTGTTAAGACTCTACTCAATAGATTCTTAAATTCAATAAAAATATTTGTTTTACCTTAGCGTAAAGCGTTGTAATTTATCGAATTAGCTCAAATATGACCTTTAAATTTATTTTTTAGGAGACAAGCAAGATGGTTTCACTTCAACAGTTACGTCGCTTTTTTCTGAATATTAGCTTGTCAGTAATACTCGTAGCTTTTCTCTCCTTGGGTTTTGGCACGGTATCTAGTTGGGCAGCAATTTCATCCGCAGATTCCATTAGCCAACCACAGATTCCAATTGCAACCATGAAGCAAGAAGATAAAATTAACGAGGTCAAGGGCAAGATTAAAGAAAAGATCGGCAATATAACTGGCGATTCAAAAAAACAAGCTGCTGGCAAAGCCATGCAATTTAAAGCTAAAACCCTAGAAGGACTCAATAATAGTATTGAGAATCCTAACTACAAACCCAATTCTCAGAACTGTGAAACCGAAGATTGCGCTCGTGAGGCAACGGAAAATGTAGAATCTCAAGTTCGTGAAAATTGGCACTAAAACTGCTATACCTTTCATGAATCCATTTTAGATTGCCAATCATTCTATGAAGACATCCTTAGACTGTATTCCCTGTCTTTTGCGTCAATCCTTAGAGGCTTCTAGGTTAGTTTCGCCCGATCCCTCTGTCCATGAGCAGATTATCCGTGATGTTCTGCATTGGACAGGAGAAATGGACTTAAATCAATCACCTCCTGAAATTTCCCAACGCATTCATCGGCGCTTACGCGAACTAGTGGGAGTAACTGACCCCTATCGTGAGGCAAAGGACTGGCAAAATCGGGTGGCGATGGAATTGATTCCTAAATTCAGGGCTGAGGTTATGGCTGCTAAAGATCCGCTATTGTTGGCGGCACGTCTGGCGATCGCAGGCAATGTAATTGATATGGGCAGTAACGGTAATCTTACAGAAGCAGATGTGCGACAGTCTTTGAGTCAAGCTCTAATCGAGCCATTTTTTGGAGAAGAAGACAGATTTCAACAGGCGATCGCCCAAGCAAAATCAGTTTTATATTTAGCGGATAATGCAGGAGAAATAGCTTTTGACCGACTTCTAGTGGAACAAATAATCAAACAAGTTCCAGCAGAACGAGTGACGCTGGTGGTGCGCGGTGCGCCTGTTCTCAATGATGCAACTCTTATTGATGTGCATACTGTGGGAATCGATCAAATTGTGGAGGCGATCGATAATGGTTCGGATGCCCCAAGCACAATCTTAAATGATTGCAGTGAAGAATTTCGGCGGCGCTTTGCTGAGGCTGATTTGATCGTTGCTAAAGGTCAGGGAAATTTTGAGACTCTTAGTAATAATCCCAGCAATATCTTTTGCTTATTTAAGGTCAAATGTGGGGTAATTGCTAACCTTGTTAATCAACCAATTGGTATGCAGATGCTTATACATTCCCAACTTGGTTTAGGGCAGAAATGTTGAAAGTAAAGTATCGAAAATAAAACTAAAATGTAGTACCCTATAAACAAAAACAATGACAAATGTTAGCCCCGTTTCGTTAGCATTTTGGGAAACTCTATGAAAATTCGAGAGGCTACGGCATTTGATTCTGAACTGATTAGGAATCTACATCTTGATGCTTTTGGCAAAGAGGATGGCTCTGCGGTATCAAAGTTGGCGATTGATTTGCTGGTAGATGAAACCGCAAAGCCTTTGCTTGCCTTGATTGCCGAAAACGAGACAGATATTGTTGGGAGCATTATATTTAGCACCGTAAAGGTGAAGGGCAGTGAGGAAATAGTCGCCTACATTCTCGCACCACTGGCGGTGGCAAGCGCTTTTCAGCGAAAGGGTGTCGGGCGGGCGCTTATCGAGCGCGGACTACAAATGCTGAAAGATAGAAGCACCGATCTAGTGTTTGTTCTAGGCGATCCGAAGTATTACAGTCGATATGGGTTTTCCCACAATCACCATTTTTCTCCGCCCTATGAACTACCGTATCGCGAGGCATGGATGGCGATCGCGCTGAAGGATCGTGCCTTTGAGTCGGCAAATGGTCAGATCTTGTGCGCTCGATCGCTTAATTCTCCAGAGCATTGGTGAAAATTGCTAATGCTCCGATCATTGTGCAGATGCTGGTGAACTCCCAACTTAATTAGGATTATAGCATTGTATTTTCAATTATATTGCTATATAATAATATACTTAAACTAAGATTGCTTTAACTAGGGTATGTTCGCCTGTAGATCTTCTTAGCTATTAGTAAGTCACTAGGTTAGTTATTAATATCAGATATTAATTTTTTGCGATCGCTGTCCTATGAAATTAATTACCCCAGCACCCGTTGAAGGTTTTACCAGTAATATTTATCGATGGTTTCGCGATACGCATCTGCGATCGCTAGATAGAGCTTTAAAAGCGGCGATCGCAATTCAAGATTTGGAAACAGAATATTTTGATGGCAACAAGATTGATGCTAATACAACCCATCAGCTAAAGGGGAATACAACAACGACAGCCTATTTGCAAACAAAGCTGCATCAGTTGTTACGCAAAATGCAATGGAGTTTAGCTGAGTTTCGGATGGCTAGTGCGATCGCGCCCAATCCAGAAGACCAAACTAGTCAAAAGGCAAAACAAATTCTCAATAAATTGGCGGTTGTAGATCGAGTTTTAGCTCGCTACAAAGACTCAGAAATATCACTCTTAGATTCTATTTTAGATTCCCATCATCTTGAAGAATCCCTAGTTGTCAGCAAATCCCTAGATTTAGATCGAGACGAAAAACTTGCAGCTAGTACAATACCAGAACCAGAGATTTTAGCGAATAAACCAGTTCCCTTGCTACGATCGATTTTTCCTAGTTTTACAAAATATAATCGTGAACGCAGATCGAATACTGAAGCCGATGTGATCAAAGAATTTCAACTCTCACGATACCGAACCAAAAGAGCTTTAAAGTTTCTGGCGATTTTAATTATCATTCCCCTTATAACACAGCAGGTTGCCAAGAATTTTATTTTTTCGCCAATTTTTTCACACTTCCAAGCCGTCAATCTGTTAGAGATTTCACTCAATTCACAGTTAGAAAGAGAAGCGATTGAAGAGGTTGAGGCTTTTGAGAAAAAGATTAAGTTTGAGATAAATATCGGTAAAACCCCCAATCTTTCTACAGAAGATGTGGAAAAGATGGTGCATCAAAAAAGTATTGAAGTTGCCAGAAAGAGCGAACATGAAGGCTCTAATGCCTTGCAAAATATCTTTGCCGATATCCTTTCCGCGATCGCATTTGCATGGATTCTGATCGCTGGTAAAAGAAGTGTAGAAATCCTCAAAGATTTTTTAGATGAAAAAATTTACGGTTTGAACGAAAGTGCGAAAGCCTTCTTGATTATTTTGTTTACCGATGTGTTCGTGGGATTCCACTCTTCACACGGATGGGAAGTAGTCATGGAAGGGATTCTAAGGCATTTGGGCATACCTGAAAACAGGGATTTTATCTACCTATTCATTGCGACTTTCCCTGTGGTTTTAGATTCGATCTTCAAATATTGGATTTTCTGCTACCTCAGCCGCGTATCGCCATCTGCGGTTGCCACTTACAGAAATATGAACGAGTAGCTAAATTTACAGTTGGAAAATAAAAACCATCACTCCGAAAAAATTTATTTATTATCTAGACAAAAGTAGTATACTATTGAGAATAATAGTCAATATAATTACTCCATGTGAGCATCTCAATGTCCAATACTCACCTTGCCGATCTTAAGGTAGGTCAATCTGCAACTATCCTTGCCATGCATATTGATGCTGGATTACAGCACCGATTTAATGCACTTGGGTTTCGTTGTGGGCAAGAAATCCATGTGTTACGGAAAGGCGGTTGGATGAAAGGACCTTTGCATGTGCAGATTGGTATGACCGAGGTCATGTTGCGGCGTTGTGATGCCCGTCATATATTGGTTAAAGCCGTTGGAGTGGCTGCATGAAACAAATAGCTGTTTTGGGAATGCCCAACACAGGTAAATCAACTTTTTTTAACCGATTTACTGGCTCCCATGCCCACATTGGTAACTGGCCAGGGATTACTGTCGATCTAATGATGGCAGAAGTTAAATTAGGTGACGAGTTTGCAGAAGTTATTGATTTACCAGGAATTTATGACCTGCGAGGATTTTCGGAAGACGAAGCGGTGGTGCGATGTTTTTTGGAGAAAACACCACTTAATTTAATTCTAATAATTCTCAATACTACGCAGATCGATCGCCAAATGATTCTGCCTTTGCAAATCAAGCAATTAGGACTGCCCGCCGTGCTGTTGCTAAATATGGCTGATGAGGCGAATCGGTTTGGCGTAAACGTACAGCCTGATTTATTAGCGCAGCGTCTGGGAATACCTGTGCTGCCAATTAGCGCTAAGTATGGCATGGGTTATCAGAAAGCGATCGCCACGATTACTGAATCCCTTCAGCAGCACCAAGACTTAGTTCAAGTTGAAGGGCTGGAAAAAAATCTGCTAAACGATCAGCAACTCGCGAATGACCTCAAGGAAATTCTCGATGGCGCTGTACAAATGCCCCTAAGACTTGCGGATCAATGGACTAGGCGACTAGATCGGATTCTATTACATCCATTGCTGGGCTTGCCGATTTTTTTTGGCGCAATGTATTTAATATTTCAAGCTATCTATGCGATCGGAACACCATTGCAAAAATTGCTTGGTAATGGTCTGGACTGGTTTAAGGGAATTGCCTTGGAACCTTTACTCTCACCGTTACCTGCTTTTATAAAAGGATTTTTAATTGATGGGCTATATGTTGGTATTGGCACTGTAGCGGCTTTTCTGCCTGTGATTTTTCTGTTTTTTCTTTGCATGGCGATCGTTGAGGACAGTGGTTATCTATCTAGAGCCGCTTTTTTAATGGATGCCTTTATGGAAAGATTGGGCTTGGATGGGCGATCGTTTGTAATGTCGTTGATGGGTTTTGGCTGCAACGTACCCGCGATTTTGGGAACGAGAGTGATGCGATCGCCTAGTTTGCGAATGTTGTCGATGTTAGTAATTCCTTTTTCCTTATGCTCGGCAAGGTTAAACGTATTTCTGTTTATGTCTACAGCCCTGTTTGCACCCGATCAGTCCTCTAAAGTTATCTTTAGTTTATATCTATTTAGTTTTGCAGCAGCACTTCTCACTGCGGCTCTATTTAAAGGTAAATTCCCCAGCCAAGAACCATTAGTGCTAGAGCTTCCGCCCTATCGTTTGCCAACTATGAAGCAGATTCTCGTCCGTGCTTGGTGTGAGGTGAAACACTTCTGGATTTGGTCACGAAAATTCATCATTTTTGGAGTGATTGCCATCTGGCTATTGAATAATCTTCCTACCGATGTACCGACAGCAAGCGCTCAAACTCTTTCTGGCATGATTGGGCAAGCATTACAGCCTTTGTTCGCGCCCCTCGGTATCAATCCACAGATGACGATCGCCTTGTTTTTTGGATTTCTTGCTAAAGAGATTGTGTTAGGGGGACTCGCCGTAATCTACGGTCAGACTGACGATGGAAATTTGGCAGGTGCGATCGCTCAGCAAATTGATTGGGTGCAGGGCTATAGTTTTATGCTATTCACATTGCTATATGTGCCTTGTTTATCCACGATTGCCGTTATCAAGAGTGAGTCAAAGAGTCTCAAATTTGCGATGTTATCAGTAGGATGGTCATTGGGACTAGCTTGGATTGCAAGTTTTGTCTTTTACCAAGGTGCAAGAGCGCTTGGTTTTTAAGTGAACGCAGTACTAATGAGTGAGTCCTGCGATCGCGATCGCCTTTAGAAAATAGATTGTTGAAATAGCATTTGACTTAAAGTACGAATCTGCGGTAATTTGACACTCACTAGAGTAATTAAACCGCAATTGCGATAAAACTTTAAGTTAGCCATCCTTTAGTTACTTGTGGCAACGGTATTGTAAAGTGGCTGGCAACAGAGAATACTATTAGCTACGGTCTTATGCCAGTATGACTAACCAGCGTGAGGTTTTACTCCAATCAATCACAACAACAATTGCTGATTATCGACAGGGCGAGATCCCCATTATTAATCCAAGTCATGTAAACAGATGGGTAACTCAGTTTGACAGATTTGGTTGTGACGACAATGCTCAAAAGGTAATCCTTGAGCAGATGGATCGCATTCTGAAAACCTACTATATTTCCCATGAAAAGGCTCAAGCCTTTATTCGTAGAGCGTTAATTTCCGAAAAACTACTTGGTTCAGATCCTGCTAAAACATTACCAAATATAAAATTTCTACAAATTCAAACAAAAGGCAGTAGCCAAAATGACTTGCTGAACCTTTGTGATTCGATGCTTCAAAGCCTATATGGAATTAAGATCGAAGACTGTGGTAAAAGTCCAATTGCTTATATCTATTTTGATGACTGCTTATACTCTGGCAATAGATTACGCCGTGACATCACCTCTTGGTTGCCGAAAGCCATAAATGGAACAACTTTACACATAATATTTTTTGGACATCATACAGAAGGATTTAATTATTCTAAAAGAATAATTGAGCAGCAAGCGCAATCACGAAATATTTCAGTGCATTTTTGGAAATGGCATGAATTTCATAACTCACGTTGGAACCCATCAAGATTTGATTGTTTTTGGTCTCATGAAATCTCTGGTGATGAATTTGTCGATCAATATGTTCATACAGTAAATAAGCAGCGACTTCAAAAGCCGAATCAATCATTTCCACATTTATTTCGTCCTAATAACATGCCAACTCAAGACAGCATTTTTTCCTCACCTGCTGCCCGTGAAGTGATTGAGTACGCATTCTTGAAGGCTGGCGCATACATTGTTTCACTGCCTAGAAGCCCAAACACCAGTATGCGTCCGTTAGGATATGACTATCTTGAGTCTTTAGGATTTGGGGCAATTCTGATAACATATCGTAATATCGCAAATAACTGTCCATTGGCATTATGGTGGGGTGATCCCAATAAAGCTTCTCCATTAAATGCTTGGTATCCCCTATTTCCTCGGACAGTTAACATTACGCCAATTCCTGAATTGGAGGAATTTTGAAGATGCCAGCAGTAGCAAAGCTTCCTGAGTCAAGAACATATAACAGGCTAGAATGTATTACTTTTCGTAAGACTGCTGAAAAATTCGGTGGGTTGTCTAACATGGCAGGAGGATACCTGTTAAATGTTAACGGAGTAAAGATTTTGACCTCTGAAGCACTCTATCAAGCTTGCCGTTTCCCTCATCTACCTGAAGTCCAAAGACTAATCATTGCTGAGCGGAGTCCCATGACAGCAAAAATGAAAAGCAAGCCTTACCGAGATAATTCTCGTGTTGACTGGGATATAGTCCGAACAAAAGTAATGCGTTGGTGTTTGCAGGTAAAACTTGTTCAAAATTGGGAAAAATTTAGTGAGCTTCTACTAGAGACAGGAGATTTGCCAATTGTTGAAGATTCAAGGAAAGATGATTTTTGGGGTGCTAAACCAGAGGACGAAGAAATTCTTACTGGTGCTAATGTGCTTGGACGTTTGTTAATGCAAGTAAGAGAACAAATAAAGACTGGAGAAATTACTTCCGAAACAATTGTAAAGCCTCTTCCAATTCAAAATTTTTTGTTGTATGGACAAGAAATTAGCTCAGTTTCAGCAAATAGTGAATATCATCTAGACAATTACATGGATTTACTGGACTTTAACAAGGTCAATAACCAACCTGATTCAGAAGTCGTTTTGCCAGATACTCCTATGCTTGAGTCTGATTTTAACGGAAAAAATACCATAAATAGCCATGTGAGTGCTGAGCCTGTTGAATCCGAATACCAAAAATATGATGCTTCTCAAATTATGATGCCATACATAATTGGTAGCTTGAAAACCGAACGCACCGATAAAGAGTTAGTTGAGATTTTCGAGAACACTGATTTGAAGATAATGCGTAAGTGGTTAGATCGAGCCGTTGAGCTTGGTAAAGTTAGAAAACTTTCTAAACCAGTTCGGTACATTGCAGAATCACAATTAACTTTAATCAACTAGTTAGCTTTTGCAGTCGGATGACTAACACTGCGGTGGAGCCGCCTTAATCATTGGTATAGCGAGAGCCGAAGCTGACCTAGGAATTATGGAAGAAAGCTTAGCTGCTTTGGTCAGCGATCGCATCGTTCACATGGAAGACGGACATTTGAGTAAATAATTCATATTCTGACGAAACAGGAAAATAAAAATTCTTTCAAAGTCCCACAGAGTTTTGGGGGTTGGAGGATTAGAAAAATCGAAATGAAGAGAGAAGTTATTGGTGATCGTAAAATAAAACATTGGTTGAGGCGATCAGCTAGAAATTACAACTCAGAGTAATAGCGATCGCCCACAACAAACACTTTTTCTTTTATGATTGCCCTGATCTATCGATTTTTACATTGATACCATTTTCATCTTTCCAGAAACAGTAGCTTGGAATAGTGTTTAACGGGTTTTGTCCTTCCACAAAAGGATCTCTGATATTTTCAGATTGGCGAACGTTGCTTACTGTCGAACGATTGAAAATATTTTTTTCAAACCAGTTCATGTCATTTACACACTGTCTAGCGTGATTTTGTAGTTCACTGATTGAAGGGAATCCAGAAATAACTTTTTTATGTTCTTCAACTCGATTCTGCATTTTTTCCAAATGACGATCAACGTAGTTGGGATTTTCCATAAGCGCATAAAATAAATGAGCTTCTTGAATTCGTGACTGTGCAGATATCAAACCACTCAAAAGTTGCATATCGTGAATTGTTGTAGATCCTTCTTCTTGCAATAACACAGATGACTGTTCTGCACCCTGAGAACCTTTTGAATTTTGAATTGCTTTAGCTCTTTCAGCAAAGTATTCAACAATAAGTTTGTTCCTTTCTAAAACTGAGCCAATTTCCTGTTCTACAATTGCCAATCTTGTCATTGCTGGTTGAGTAAAAACACCTGTGTGAAAATACTCGTCAAGTAAATCATCCAGTGTTTTAATCGCTTGAAACACTCTACCCAAAGTCTCTGCTTCTTGTCGAAAAGCAAGATTTTCAAGTTTTCGTGTCATTACATCCAATCTTCTATTAATGCGTTGCATTTGTAATGTTCCTGCAATTCCATTAAGTACAGACCAAATAGCCATTGGAGCAATTACGGGAGCCATTGAAGAAGGTGCAAATCGTAAGGAATGAGAATTAAATAACTTGTGCAAATGAGGATAGAATAAATAAGAAAAGAAGGCTTAATTATGTACTATTGCGAAGAGATTGAATCAGAGATGGTGAAGTTTTATATTTCGCTAAGCGA
>JBIKYZ010000024.1:0-32644 GCA_044354985.1 Pseudanabaena sp.
TGACAATTATTGGCATAATGGGTTTAGGGATAATGATTTGTTTTCGGTTGAAAGTTGAAACTCTCATTATCCCTTTTCGCTTAATCCCGCTCTTTCTTTGCTTCAATCTTGTCCAAAGTCCAATAAATACTGAGTCAGAAGTTTCTGTGGTTGTAACTGTTCCTTCCCCAATTGTAGTTGTCTTACTCGAACTTTCTTCTGGTTCACTAGTGCCAATGCGAGAAGAAGTCTCTATAGGCTCAGAGCTTTCATTAGGCTGTTTTTTTGGATTTGATATTGCGTTTGATCGTGGGCGAGTAGGCTGAGGTTTAGCTAGTGACATAGCATTTGATCGCGGACGAGTAGTGACACTATCATCGTCGTCATCTAATTGAATGGAAGGTATAGATGAATTGTTTGATTGCAGCTTAGGTTGTAAAGCTGGAACTGCTCCCTGCTGGATAGTATGCGTTGATTCATGGGCAATTAGTTTTTGCCCTTCAACACTATCAGGATTATATTCTCCTTTCTTAAAGAAAATATCCTGCCCAGTGGTAAAAGCGCGTGCATTTAGCGATCGATTAAGTACATCTGCCTTTCCATCTGTATGAATTTTTACTCCACTAAAATCTACTCCCATAGCATTTTCCATTTTGCGGCGCAGTCTGTTAGGAAGTTGTTGCCCAGATCCTCTAGCACTGTTAATAGCACCTTCAACATCCGAAGAAGCTTCTGAATCCCCACTATTTTCACTTCTTTGAACCAAAGGCTTCATTTGCAATTTATCATCTTCCTTCATTCCCTCTTCTTTTTGGACAGATTGATCCTGAGTTGAGGAATTTATCTGTTGAACAACTTTAGATGCAGTGGCATCTGCTTCCTGCTCATACTTATCGTTTGGTTCACCGATATTCAACTTAGCTTGGATCGCCATCCGTTTAGCTTGAAGCGCCTTCAAGCGGTTCATTGGTTTTGCTTGGACTGGCGTATCAGACGACTCAGTGCCGCGCTGATTAATTATTTTTTCTAGAAAATTCTCAGTGTATCCAGATGGTCGAGGTGTAGCGTCTTCATCCAAATCTGTCTGAAGTGGCGCGAAGTCTCTAGTTTGTAAAAATGAGGCTGTGGGTTTGAATGAAAACGTAGATTGAGAAGTTTTTTTTTCGTTATCGTAAGTACGCGACATGCCACTAACCCCTAAATTTACTTACTGAGAAACTTCATGTATTTGATATTGCACATTCTCGCACAATCAAAAAAAATTAACGACAATTTTGATCATTTACTGACCCATCTTGCAGGATCGTGTTACATAACTTTACCTTTGTTAAATTTGTATTGATTAATGAAGCATTTTCGAGATACGCATCAACTAAATTGACTTCGCTGAGATTTGCCCCTTCGAGATTGGCAAAACCTAGCTTGGCATTGGTTAGATTGGCTCTAAGCAAATTTGCCCCTTCAAGATCAACAAATTGACGCACAGATGTAAACACATCGACATAGCCATCAGCATAACTGTCAGTCAGATTAGCCTCTTGGAGATTGCTCTGGCGAAAAGAAGCCTCAAGTAAATAGGCATTACTCAGATTTGCCCCTGTCAAATTGGCTTGACCAAAATTAGCAAGCCGCAAATCGGCATAACTAAGATCGGCATAGATAAGATTTGTTCCTTGCAAATTTGCGCCCCGAAGATCGACACTACGTAGGTTTGCCCCTTGGAGATTAGCTTTATTTAAATCTGCGCCAATCAGTTTCAGCCCATTTAAGTCTGTATTTTGTAAATTACAGCCCTGACAGCGATTGGTTTCGATCAGGCGTTGACGATTAGCCGCTTGGATACGATCGCTACTAGGATCGGCTAAGGCAGCCAGAGGCAAAGCGATCACGATCGCCGTAAAAAATCCCGAAAATAACACCCTAGCCAAAATGCTCATTTTCAGACCTCGATTGAGTAAAAGCATCCATCGAAAATATTATTAGATAGTAGGTAATTGTGACGTTAGCTTTGCCCACGACACTACTACCTACTTCATAAGTCATAATGATAAATTAATGTGGATATGAAAATTTGTTGTCACATTACGCGATGTATTGGGCGACAAGTTTTGCTAGACCTGTGGTTGAGAAATTGGGATTACCAATGAATTTGCGTTCTTTTTTTCAGTCAGTCAAACAAGGCAAGCGATTTTGGTTGCTCATGATTGTGCTGCTAAACTTGCCGATCGCTCCGACAGCGATCGCTCAAGAGAAGCTACAGGATTTTGACTATTGGGCATCGCTTTGTAGCTCTTTGGTCAAATCTCGCAAATACAAGGAGGCAGTCGAGGCTTGCAATCAGGCAATTACCCTAAATACAAATGAGCCGATCGCTTGGCTAGAGCGAGGCGATGCCATGGCAGGGCAAGGGTTGTATATCGAAGCGGTGGTGTCCTACGATCGCTTTATTAAACTAAAACCCGATAACTCAGGCGGTTTGGCTAAACGTTGTGGGGCATTGATGGAATTAGAGCGCTATGAAGATGCGATCGCATCTTGCGAACTGGCGCTAAGACTCGACCAAAACTGGGCTGATGCCTCCCCTGCGATGGTGTGGTACATCCAAGGAGCTTTGCTAAAACGGGCGGGGAAAATGGCGGAAGCATTAGAGTCGCTGGGGCTTGCCATTCGCTCAAACCCGAATTATTCTCTAGCGCTCACCGAACGCTGCGATATTTTTGTTGCTCTTGATCGCGCTGCCGATGCAATCCAAGACTGCGATCGCGCCATCAAGGTAAATGCGAACTGGGGCAGATCTACCCCTGCGATCGCGTGGAAAACTAAAGGCAAAGTTCAGAACCAGTTAAAACGCTTTGACGAAGCTCTATTTTCCTATGACAAAGCCGTTGCGATCGAGCCGACAAACGCTCAGGCATGGGCTGAACAGGGGATGATTTTATGGAGATTGGGGCGTTATGCCGAAGCTTTGGCTTCACAGGAATGGTCGCTTAAGGCAAAAGAAAAATATTCCCTCGCCTTAGCAAATTCCTGCGCCGCCCTCAACCAGTTGCGCCAATATAAAGAAGCGCTAGTTGCTTGTAACGCTGCGCTCCAAGAAGGCGATCAACAATGGGACTATTTGGGGCCAGCTTGGGCATGGGATCAGAGAGCCAATGCTCTTAACGGCTTAGGCAAGTACGAAGAGGCGCTTGCTTCAGCAAATCGGGCGATTTCCCTCCAGCCCAGCCAAGCGAGTTTTTGGGGGAATAGAGCCGCAACTCTATGGGCTTTGGGACGTTTTGACTTAGCGCTTTCGTCAACCAATCAAGCGATCGCCCTGAATCAAAACTCATCGAGCGCATGGTTTAATCATGGGCGCATTCTTACCTCATTGGGGCGCACAGAAGAGGCGCTCAAAGCCTATGACAAAGCCATTGAAGGCGATGCAAATATCGGCAGTCAAATCTTCTTGGCAGATATTTGGACAAACAAATCGGCTTTACTCTGGCGACTCAATCGATTTCAAGAATCATTGATGGCAAGCCAACAGGCCCTAGGTATTAATCCCAAATCAGACACAGCTTGGTTTAATCGCGGTCTAGCCATGATGTCCCTTGGTCGCAATGCCGAAGCTGCCACAGCCTATGGCCGAGCAATCGCGATCGATGTCAAAAATGCTGACTATTGGACTGGTCGAGGTCTAGCTTTACTTGCGCTAAATAGCAATGCCGATGCATTGGTCTCGTTTGAGCAGGCTTTAAAGCTTAATCCTAGTCAGATGCAAGCCACGACCAATAAAGCGATCGCGATCGAGCGCTTAAAACCAAAACCAGTCAAGCCATAATTTCAAACCCAATATTGTTGAGGTGGTCTACGCCCGCCTCAACAATATTGGGTTTGAACAATTTATTTAATTCACAAGCCTAAATGCCAGGAATTTCAGAAAGATTACACTTTAATTCTTCAACCTCAAAGTTGGTCATTTGTTGCCATTCTTCGATCGTGAATTCATATCCTTCAGCCTTTGCCATTTCCACAAAACTTTCAAGATCGGGAGCTTGATTTAGCTTTGCCTTGAGAAGGGAATCTGTCTTCGCTGCTCGATACAGACGAGCTACTTGATCTCTTGCCATAATCTTGAATAGGGGTAAAGTAGTGGGATATGTTTTAAATAAGAATGCATAAACAATACAAACCTTTGCCGCAAATCACACCTAGTTAATTGATAATAGTTTAACAAGAATAAGGCAAGCAATCTATGGCTACGAAGTCTCCAAATGTTTGGCAAAAATTCTGGAAACGCATCACAGACCTTTGGGGGCAGTTTCTTGGCACTATCGATGGGTTGATTGGGAATAAGTTTGTTGAGTTCTTAAATAAGTCTGTTCCAGCACCTTTAAAATTTCTGATCCCATTTCTTAGAGATGATTTAGGAATAGCACCTCCTTCAATCACCTCTTTTAAGGGTATCAGCATACCCGAAAAGAATGAAACCAAAGAAATTTTAAAAGAAATTTCTGTTGATCAAAGAGTGGGGACAATTTGGCAAATCAAGCCGCAATTTCTCCGCTACAAATGCCAAGAGTCAAACCCCTTTCGGTGTGAATTTCCCCACGAAACCGTCACCGATGATCCTAATAATAAATATTGCAAAAAATGTCAGTTTCCTGCAAGCTTGCCCCCTGAAGCTAAAGTGCGTGGCAGGAGTGGAGTATACCAAGTTGATAACTATATTGGCATTCGCGGCACTGGCCGCCTCTATAACGCTACTAACTTAACGGACGGGGAGCCTTTTCTATTAAAAGAATATGTAATTCCCAAAAAATATTTTAACGATCAAGAAACTAGAGCCTGCAAACGTAATTTTGAAGCTTCGTCAGAACTTAAACTTTCCGATGGACGGAAGCAAGACTCTCGGCTAATTTCACCGATAGAAGCGATCGCAGATGTTCGTGAAGAACGTTGTTATGCGATCCTGCCCAAAACTGATGAGGCGCTCACTTTATCTGATTATTTAGATATTCATGGAGCGATGAGTAACTGGCAGGTGAAATCATTTCTTAATCAAGCTTTACAAACTCTTGAATCCTTGCATTCACAAAAATACCGATTGCGATCAGGTGTTGTGACTTCAGGACTCCCTCACGGTAATTTAACTTTTTACAGCATTGCGATCCGATCAAATTTTCAGGGGTTTACGGTCTATCTGAATGATATGTCACTTTGGGAAGATCGGTTCTATCCTCACGATGTGCAAATGCCAGCCTATTCCATCAATCGCGATCTTGAAGATCTAGGCTATATCGCTTTCTATTTATTAAAAGGTGGGGTGATCGATCTTGAAAATCGTTCCTGTTTAAATCCCTTTGACCCCGACCATTGGGATGGTAAAGTTCATTTAGGACTGAAAAAATTTGTTCAGAATTTACTTGGTTTTGGTGAAACTACTTATAGCAGTGCCGAAGTGGCTCGGAGGGCGCTACTACGATTACATATTGAGCGCGACGCTCTATTAGAGTTTATTGACGAAGAGGAAGTTGAGCCAGTTAAGAAGAATTGGTGGGCTTGGCTAACGAAGAAAGTAATCGCGATCGCGATCGGCGTAATTCTCCTATTACTACTACTAATATTTTTGCTGTATTTCTGGTTAACGCAACCACCCAAAGCTGCAAACCTAAATTTCCCTTGCTGCATTAACCAAATCTCCGATATTCCTGAAGGTAATTTCACCTATATATCTGACAAAAATGGCACTTGGAACTACAGCCTTTTACAAAATAATTTGATTGCTAAGGGCTCGACCCTCGAAGATGAACTCCAAAAACGTCAGCCAAAACTCCAACTGACTTATCAGCCAGTGAATGTTGATCGCTCGGCAAATCAGTCACCGATCGCTCAATTGCTATCTAGCCAAGCCGACTTTGCTATTTCAAGTGCGACTGACAATCTTGGTGGTAACTTTATTACTCAAGATATTGCCTACGATGGCTTAACTGTATTTGTCGCATTTAGTTATGCCCAACGCAATAACAGCTTACCAATTTCTCTACAGGGTAGACTCACCTTTGCCCAATTGCGTCAGATATATACAGGAGAAATTATTAATTGGAGACAGTTAGGGGGGCCAGACTTACAAGTTAAGCTATATATGCCCCTAGATAATGAGTCAGTCAAAATTTTTGAGAAACGGGTATTGAAAGATAAAACAGCGATCGCTGCCTTCCAAAATTTGATCAAAGATGGAAATATCACATCGCTATCTATTTTTGATTCATTGCGGCAAGTAATCCAAGACTTTGAAGATCGCAGTATTGGCAGTATTTCCTTTGGCTCCATTAGTCAAGTTTTTGGGCAATGCTCAGTCTACCCCCTTGAGATCGCTGATGATTATCGCTCTTTCGTCGCACCTTTAGTCTGGACAAATGGTTCTGCCATTACACCGAATGTGGATTTATGCAATGAGAAAGGTAGTTACATTCAAAACTACAATGCTTTTATCAATCAAAGCTATCCCCTTGCTTTTCCCATTTCGGTAGTCTATACCCGTGATAACCGTCGATTGCCGATCGCTGAGCGTTTTGTCTCGATCATGCGAACTGAAGAAGCCCAAAACTTACTTAAGCAAACTGGACTGATCCCTCTAAAATTTCCAATCAAATAAAAAACAAAAAAGTGAGTGACGATGCTTCGCATCGTCACTCACTTTTTTGTTTATGGCTACGCCATTTAGCGCTTTAGCATAATACGTCTGGCAACCAATGTATAATATAAGGTGGATATGATATACGCTCGGATATACGTTTACATATACATGGTAAATCGTTGATGGGAAAACTTTCTGACGAACCAAAAGAACGTGCCGAACTTGCTAAGTTTGTTGCCAAAGTTTTACAAGAGCCTTTGCAAATCAGATTACTTAGCGATCGGGTTTATGAATTGCTCACGGATGAATTAAGACAACAGAAAGAACGTGTCGGTAGAAATTATGAGGGGAGATTATGACTAATAGTAGTGGGTTTGCTAGAGCTGAATCATACGTTACAACTAATCACTTTTATGTAGAAATGTTGCCAACTGCGACAATTGTGGCAGGTTTTACAGAATGCTCTGGACTAAGCGCTAAGGTTGATGTAGAGACTTTTTCTGAAGGGGGCGTTAACGATCAACAACGTATCTTATTAAAACAGACTTCTTTTACGGAAGTAACGCTTAAGCATGGTGTAACTAATGACTTAAGTTTCTGGAGATGGTTTACCGCAACAACTAACCGTAGAAGAAATATCCGAATTTTACTTTTTAATCAAGCTGGTGACACAAGGCAGTGTTGGACATTGATTGGCGCAGTTCCTGTTGGTTGGTCCGCCCCGTCGCTTCAGGCTGATGGTAACTCTGTTGCTATTGAAGAGTTAAAGATCGCGTTTGAAGGCTTGACTGTGGCTTTTGAAGGCGGTGGAATTGCGACAGTTGTTGCAAGAGATTCATCTGGTTCTTTCCCAAGTTCTTAGACCATGATTGAAAATACCGAAATCCCTTTCGAGATAAGTGGCAATGAAAATATGCCTGATGATATTCCATTAGGCAATTATGCGCCTCTGATTGTACCTCCATCTCTTGGACAGTCGTTTTTGCAACCAAAGTTTATCTATCCTTTAGGGGCAGTATCATTATTTAATCCCGATAATGCTGCAATTAATGATGGGTTTGAACCTCTTAATAATTCGTTTGACGATTCTCCTTTTTTTAATCAACCTTTATCGCCAACTTCCTTGTCTACGGTTGATGGACAAGCAACGAATCAATCCAATATTCAAGCTAAGTCTCTTTCTTCCCAAAATAATCTACAGCGCAAGCAACAAACTAATTTATCTTCAAATACTTCTACTAACGACAAATCAATTCAAAGGCAACCTCTAAACAACTCTCCTGCTTCACAAACTAATGAAATACAAAGACAACCTGATATTTCTCCTATAGATATTATTTCTCAAGGCGATCGCAATATACATCAAGAACCGTCATCTCCTCCTATTGATAATATCACCCAGTCGATTCAACGTGAAGCACAGAAACATTTTGAGGCTTTGTCTATAGATAATATAGATAATATTTCCCACGGCGATCAAACTATTCAACAAATTCAAAGATTTTCTGAATCACCTGTTTTAGAGAATGTATCTCAAAGCGATCTCACGATCCAAGATTCTGCCTCAAATATTTCACAAACTCCTCAGATTGATGCAATACAAAGACAATCTGACATTTCGGCTGTTAGTGATATTTCACAAGGTGATCAAAATATTCAAAGATTTTCTGAGTTACCTGTTTTAGATAATGCTTCACAAGGCGATCGCACTATCCAAAGAGAAATTGACTCACCAACTGCTGATATTTCTCGATCTCCTCAAATTGATGCAATCCAGAGACAATCTGACATTTCGGGTGTAGATATTATTCCTCAAGGCGATCAGAATATTCAACAAGTTCAAAGATTTTCTGAATCACCTGTTTTAGATGATGTTTTACAAGTCGATGCTCCTCAAAAAGTTCTAAGGTTTTCGGAGTCTCCTGTTTTAGAGAATGTATCTCAAAGAGATCGTACTGTCCAAAAGTCTAACTCAAATATTATTCAAACTCCTCAGACTGATTCAATCCAAAGAGAATCTGACATTTCGACTGTAGGTTATATTACGCAAGACGAGCAGAGTATCCAACAAGTTCAAAGATCTTCTGAATCGCCTGTTTTAGATAGTGGTTCACAAAGCGATCGCACTATCCAAAGAGAAACTGACTTCATAACCGACAATATTTCACAAACTCCTCAGATTGATGCGATCCAAAGACAATCCGACATTTCAGCTATTAGTGATATTCCACAAAGCGATGCTCCTCAACAAGTTCAAAGGTTTTCTGAGTCATCTGTTTTAGATGATGTATCACAAGGCGATCGCACGATCCAAAGGGAAGCTGACTTCACAACTGATGATGTTTTTCAACCTTCTCAAATTGATGTAATCCAGAGGCAATTTGACATTTCGGCTATAGATGGTATTACTCAAGGCGATCTTAATATTCAACAAGTTCAAAGATTTTCTGAATCGCCTGCTTTAGATAATGCTTCACAAGGCGATCGCACGATCCAAAATTCCGACTCAAATATTATTCAAACTCCTCAGAACGATTCAATTCAAAGAGAATCTGATATTTCGGCTGTAGAAGATATTTCACAAGGCGATCGCACTATCCAAAGGGAACCTGACTTCACAACTGCTGATATTTCTCAACCTTCTCAAATTGATGTAATCCAGAGGCAATCTGACATTTCGGCTATAGATGGTATTTCTCAAGGCGATCTTAATATTCAACAAGTTCAAAGATTTTCTGAATCGCCTGCTTTAGATAATGCTTCACAAGGCGATCGCACGATCCAAAATTCCGACTCAAATATTACTCAAACTCCTCAGAACGATTCAATCCAAAGAGAATCTGATATTTCGGCTGTTAGTGATATTTCACAAGGTGATCAAAATATTCAAAGATTTTCTGAGTCACCTGTTTTAGATGATGTATCACAAGGCGATCGCACTATCCAAAGGGAACCTGACTTCACAACTGCTGATATTTCTCAACCTTCTCAAATTGATGTAATCCAGAGGCAATCTGACATTTCGGCTATAGATGGTATTTCTCAAGGCGATCTTAATATTCAACAAGTTCAAAGATTTTCTGAATCGCCTGCTTTAGATAATGCTTCACAAGGCGATGCTCCTCAACAAGTTCAAAGATTATCTGAATCCCCTGTTTTAGATGATGTATCCCAAAGTGTACGCATTATCCAAGCCCCTACAAATATTACGACTGATGCAATTCAAAGAGAATCTGATATTTCGGATACAGATAATATTTTGCAAGGTGATCGCACTATTCAAATAGAAGATGACTTCACAACTGCTGATGTTTCACTAACTCCTCTGACTGATTCAATCCAAAGACGATCCGACATTTCAGCTATCAGTGATATTTCACAAGGCGATGCTCCTCAACAAGTTCAGAGATTTTCTGAGTCCCCTGTTTCAAATGATTTATCACAAGGCGATCGCATTATCCAAGCCCCTGACACAAATATTACTCCAACTCCTTCGACTGATGCAATCCAAAGAGAATCTAATATTTTGGCTGTAGATGATATTCCACAAGGCGATACTCCTAAACAAGTTCAAAGGTCTTCTGAGTCCCCAGTTTCAAATGATTTATCACAAAGCGATCTCATTATCCAAGCCCCTGACACAAATATTACTCCAACTCCTTCGACTGATGCAATCCAAAGAGAATCTGACATTTCGGCTGTAGATAATATTTCTCAAGGCGATCAGAATATTCAAAGATTTTCTGAGTTACCTACTTTAGATAATGCTTCACAAGGCGATCGCACTATCCAAGATTCTGACACAAATATTATTCAAACTCCTCAGACTGATTCAATTCAAAGAGAATCTGACTTTTCGGCTATAGATGATATTGCCCAAGATGATGCTCCTCAACAATTTCAAAGGTTTTCTGAGTCCCCAGTTTTAGATGATTTATTACAAAGCGATCGCACGATCCAAGAATCTGCCTCAAATATTACTCAAACTCCTCAGATTGATGCAATCCAAAGAGAATCTGATATTTCGGCTGTGGAAGATATTTCGCAAGGCGATCAAAATATTCAAAGGTTTTCTGAGTCCCCAGTTTTAGATGATGTTGCACAGGGCGATCGCACTATCCAAGAATCTGCCTCAAATATTATTCAAACTCCTCAGATTGATGCAATCCAAAGAGAATCTGATATTTCGGCTGTGGAAGATATTTCGCAAGGCGATCAAAATATTCAAAGGTCTTCTGAGTCCCCAGTTTCAAATGATTTATCACAAAGCGATCTCATTATCCAAGCCCCTGACACAAATATTACTCCAACTCCTTCGACTGATGCAATCCAAAGAGAATCTGATATTTCGGCTGTGGAAGATATTTCACAAGTTGATCAAAATATTCAAAGATTTTCTGAATCGCCTGTTTTAGATAATGCTTCACAAGGCGATCGCACGATCCAAAGGGAAGCTGACTTCACAACCGTTGATATTTCTAAACCTTCTCAAATTGATGCAATCCAGAGACAATCTGACATTTCAGCTGTTAGTGATATTTCACAAGTTGATCAAAATATTCAAAGATTTTCTGAATCGCCTGTTTTAGATGATGTATCACAAGGCGATCGCACGCTCCAAGATTCTGCCTCAAATATTATTCAAACTCCTCAGAACGATTCAATTCAAAGAGAATCTGATATTTCGGCTGTTAGTAATATTTTGCAAGGTGATCCTCAACAAGTTCAAAGATTATCTGAATCGCCTGTTTTCGGTGATGTATTACAAGGCGATCGCACGCTCCAAGATTCTGCCTCAAATATTATTCATACTCCTCCGACTGATTCTCTACAAAGACAATCTGATATTTCGACTGTAGATTATATTACGCAAGACGAGCAAAGTATCCAACAAGTTCAAAGATTTTCTGAATCACCTGTTTTAGATAATGTATCTCAAAGCGATCGCACTGTCCAAGAGACTAACTCAAATATTACTCAAACTCCTCCGACCAATTCAATCCAAAGAGAATCTGATATTTCGACTGTTAGTGATATTTCGCAAAGCGATCTTAATATTCAACAAGTTCAAAGATTTTCTGAATCGCCCATTTTGGATAATGCTTCACAAGGCGATCGCATTATCCAAGCCCCTGACAGAAATATTACTCCAACTCCTTCGACTGATTCAGTTCAAAGAGAATTTGATGTTTCGGATGTAGATAATATTTTGCAAGGTGATCGCATTACCCAAAGGGAAGCTGACTTTACAACTGCTGATATCTCTCAACCTTCTCAAATTGATGCTATCCAGAGGCAATCTGACATTTCGACTGTTGATAACATTTTCCGAAATGCTCAAACCATTCAAAGATTTTCTGAATCGCCCGTTTTAAATAGCGTTTCACAAGCCGATTACACGATTCGAGAGTCTGACTCGAATATTATTCAAACACATCAGACAGATTCTCTACAAAGGCAACCTGATATTTCGGATGTAGATAATATTACTCAAGGCGATCAGAATATTCAAAGATTTTCTGAGTTACCTACTTTAGCTAATGCTTCACAAGGCGATCGCACTATCCAAGATTCCGACTCAAATATTACTCAAACTCCTCAGAACGATTTAATTCAAAGAGAATCTGATATTTCGGCTGTTAGTGATATTTCACAAGGTGATCAAAATATTCAAAGATTTTCTGAGTTACCTACTTTAGCTAATGCTTCACAAGGCGATCGCACTATCCAAGATTCCGACTCAAATATTACTCAAACTCCTCAGAACGATTTAATTCAAAGAGAATCTGATATTTCGGCTGTTAGTGATATTTCACAAGGTGATCAAAATATTCAAAGATTTTCTGAGTCTCCTGTTTTAGATAATGTTTCACAAAGCGATCGCACTATCCAAAGGGAAGCTGATTTCACAACTGCTGATATTTCTCAACCTTCTCAAATTGATGCAATCCAGAGGCAATCTGACATTTCGGCTATAGATGATATTTCTCAAGGCGATCTTAATATTCAACAAGTTCAAAGATTTTCTGAATCTCCTGTTTTAGATGATGTATCACAAGGCGATCGCACTATCCAAGAGTCAGACTTGAATATTATTCAAACTCCTCAGATTGATGCAATCCAAAGAGAATTCGACAATTCGGCTATAGATGATATTGCCCAAAGCAGTGATCCTCAAAAAGTTCAAAGATTTTCTGAGTCGCCTGTTTTAGATAATGTTTCACAAAGCGATCGCACTATCCAAGAATCTACCTCAAATATTATTCAAACTCCTCAGAACGATTTAATTCAAAGAGAATCTGATATTTCGGCTGTTAGTGATATTTCACAAGTTGATCAAAATATTCAAAGATTTTCTGAGTCGCCTGTTTTAGATGATGTATCACAAGGCGATCGCACTATCCAAAGGGAAGCTGATTTCACAACTGCTGATATTTCTCAACCTTCTCAAATTGATGCAATCCAGAGGCAATCTGACATTTCGGCTATAGATGGTATTTCTCAAGGCGATCTTAATATTCAACAAGTTCAAAGATTTTCTGAATCGCCTGTTTTAGATAGCGTTTCACAAGGTGATCACACGATCCAAGAGTCAGACTCGAATATTATTCAAACTTCTCAGATTGATGCAATACAACGACAATCTGATATTTCGGATTTAGATAATATTTTGCAAGGTGATCAAAATACTCAAAGATTTTCTGAATTGTCTGCTTTAGATGATGTCTCACAGGGCGATCGCACGATCCAAAGGGAAGCTGACTTCACAACCGTTGATATTTCTAAACCTTCTCAAATTGATGCAATCCAGAGACAATCTGACATTTCAGCTGTTAGTGATATTTCACAAGTTGATCAAAATATTCAAAGATTTTCTGAATCGCCTGTTTTAGATGATGTATCACAAGGCGATCGCACTATTCAAAGAGAAGCTGACTTCACAACTGCTGATATTTCTCAACCTTCTCAAATTGATGCAATCCAGAGGCAATCTGACATTTCGGCTGTAGATGGTATTTCTCAAGGCGATCGTAATATTCAACAAGTTCAAAGATTTTCTGAATCGCCTGTTTTAGATGATGTATCACAAGGCGATCGCACGATCCAAGAATCTGCCTCATATATTACTCAAACTCCTCAGATTGATGCAATCCAAAGAGAATCTGATATTTCGGCTGTTAGTGATATTTCACAAGTTGATCAAACTATTCAAAGATTGTCTGAGTCCCCTGTTTTAGATGATGTATCACAAGGCGATCGCACGATCCAAGATTCTGCCTCAAATATTATTCAAACTCCTCAGATTGATTCAATCCAAAGAGAATCTGACATTTTAGCTATAGATGATATTGCCCAAATCAGTAATCCTCAACAAGTTCAAAGATTGTCTGAGTTACCTGTTTTAGATGATGTATCACAAGGCGATCGCACGATCCAAGAATCTGCCTCATATATTACTCAAACTCCTCAGATTGATGCAATCCAAAGAGAATCTGATATTTCGGCTGTTAGTGATATTTCACAAGTTGATCAAAATATTGAATCGCCTGCTTTAGATAATGCTTCACAAGGCGATCGCACGATCCAAGATTCTGCCTCAAATATTACTCAAACTCCTCAGACTGATGCAATCCAAAGAGAATCTGATATTTCGGCTGTGGAAGATATTTCACAAGGTAATCAAAATATTCAAAGATTTTCTGAATCGCCTATTTTAGATGATTTATTACAAAGCGATCACACGATCCAAAATTCTGACTCAAATATTACTCAAACTCCTCAGATTGATGCAATCCAAAGAGAATCTGATATTTCGGCTGTTAGTGATATTTTGCAAGTTGATCAAAATATTCAAAGATTTTCTGAGTCCCCTGTTTTAGATGATGTTTCACAGGGCGATCGCACTATTCAAGATTCTGTCTCAAATATTTCACAAACTCCTCAGACTGATTCTCTACAAAGACAACCTGATATTTTGACTGGAGATAATATTTCGCAAGGCGATCAAAATATTCAAAGATTTTTTGAATCGCCTGTTTTAGATAATGCTTCACAAGGCGATCGCACGATCCAAAGGGAAGCTGACTTCACAACTGCTGATATTTCTCAACCTTCTCAAATTGATGCAATCCAGAGGCAATCTGACATTTCGGCTATAGATGGCATTTCTCAAGGCGATCTTAATATTCAACAAGTTCAAAGATTTTCTGAATCGCCTGTTTTAGATAGCGTTTCACAAGACGATCGCACTATCCAAGAGTCAGACTCGAATATTATTCAAACTCCTCAGATTGATGCAATCCAAAGAGAATCCGACAATTCGGCTATAGATGATATTGCCCAAAGCAGTGATACTCAACAAGTTCAAAGATTTTCTGAGTCGTCTATTTTAGATAATGTTTCACAAAGCGATCGCACGCTCCAAAATTCCGACTCAAATATTACTCAAACTCCTCAGATTGATTCAATCCAAAGAGAATCTGATATTTCGGCTGTTAGTGATATTTCACAAGGTGAACAAAATATTCAAAGATTTGCTGGATCGCCTGTTTTAGATGATTTATCACAAGGCGATCGCACTACCCAAAGAGAGACTAACTCAAATATTACTCAAACCACTCAGACCGATTCTTTGCAAAAACAACCTGACATTTTGGCTGTTAGTGATATTTTGCAAGGCGAACATAGCCAGTCGATCCAGAGAAAAGTTGGGGCAAACAATCAGGAAAATCCTATAGATAACAGTGAAAATAAAACTATTATCCAAATGATGAGAGATCCCAGTAATACCGCTGATCTAAAATTACCTAAAGCTATTGAGAATCTCTCTCAGACAGAATATTTGGGTAATTTTTCGCCACTGACACCATCCAAAACCACTAGCTCTAAATCTTCTCAAACTGTACAGCGATCGCAAATTGATCGACCTAGCCAAAACGGCTTTTCTAATAGCTTAAATAATTTGCCCCAAATAATTCAGCCCAAACAAGATCAAAATCCTGATAGTAATCATACTAATTCTACTGGTTGGTCAAACATTGCGGAATTGTTGGCTAACTTACCACCGCCTAAAAGTTCTAGTAATTCACCTGCTAGTTCATTGAACAATCAAAAAACTAGCGATCGCAGTCCTTTAGCAACCAAACCTGCCTCCGTAAGTTCTACCAACAATCAAACAACCATCCAGCGATCACTAGATCAAAACGACACAGACAGCGATCAAGACCTATATATAACACCAACAGGAATACAGAAAGGCAACCCCAACAAAATCATCACCACTCAATCCAATACAGTTCAGCGTAAAATCAACGCAGAGCAATTGCCAGAAGCAACCGTCTCCGTTGAACCTCGACAAGATCAAAATCAGGACGATGAAAACTTTGACCAAAATCTTGAAACCCTTGCGCAAGAAATATATATTTTATTAAAGAAGCGCTTAGAAACCGAAAAAGAACGACAAGGAACCAGATATCAAGGAAGATTACCTTGGTAATTCACAGCTTTAATTAATTATTTTAGAGACTTCTTTAGGAATTTTTAGACACTTTTAGGAAACCAGATCATGACACTCGTTAAAGCAATGCTCACCACCACCGATGCAGGAGCTGTAGCCATCAATTTTCAATTTAACCCCAATAGCCTTTCGTTCTCACGAACTGTTAATTGGAAGGTAGAAGAGGGTGCATATACCTCAGCAGGCTTTCCAAAGGTTTCTTACTCCAATCGAGGTGCAGAAACTTTGAAGTTATCAAATTTATGGTTTGATACTTATGAATATGCAACAAAGACAAGTGTTCTCACACTAATCTCGCCGATCATCAAATCCACAGAAATTGCAGGATCATTAAAACGACCACCCGTATATATATTTGCTTGGGGAGAACAATATATGAAATGTGTTGTCACCAGCATTAGCTATGAACTCACTATGTTTCTTTCCGATGGTACACCTGTTAGAGCAAAGGTAAGCATAGATCTCCAAGAAGTTGATGACATTTGAAATCTTTCCAATAGCGTTTTTTATTACTAACTAGAATTACCAATGCCAGCAACATATAGATCTCAATTCTCACTTGCAATTGATGGAACAGCCGCTTCCGAAGATTTGATTGCCGATATTTTGCAAGTATCTGTCGAAGAAAGTCTGCATCAACTAAGCATGTTTACACTGATCATTAGCAATAATTACTTCTCTGGTAGCAGCACCGCAACTTGGACGCATATGAGTAAATTTGCGATCGGTAAAAAGATCAAAATTGGATTTACCTCCAGCACAACAGGAGATCCTAATTTTGATGATGCATCGACTGCTTATATCTTGGAAGGTGAAATCACCGCGATCGAAACAGATTTTACAGAAGAGGCTAAGGCTCCGATTATTATTCGTGGCTATGACGTTGCGCATCGCTTGCATAGAGGACGTTGTAGTCAATCTTTTCTAGATATGACTGACAGCGATATTGTCAAAAAATTAGCTGGTGAATGTGGCATTACGCTTGGTACGATCACATCGACCACACCCGTTCATAAATATGTATTCCAAGAAAACCAAACAAACATGGAATTTTTACAGGAACGGGCAGCTCGCAACGGTTTTGAGCTATATATGCAAGATGGGGAATTGAATTTTCGTAAACCTACCAAAGGTGCAGAGCTATCTCTTAAATGGTTAAAAGATCTATCTAGCTTTCGCATCCGTGTTACGGGTGCGGAACAAGTTAGCTCTGTTGAAGTTAGAGGCTGGGACTATAAGACCAAAAAAGCAATCGTCTCTACAGCATCCACCGAAGCAGTAATTACCAGCAATACTAGCGGTAAAGGTAGTGCATCTAGTACTAAATTTAGTAGTAGCCCCAAAATGATTGTTGTCGATCAGCCAGTTTTTAGCACTGCTGAATCTGACAAAATCGCTCAATCTCTATGCGATGAACTAGGTGGCGAATTTGTCCACGCTGATGCGAAGGGTACTGGCAATCCTCTGATCAGGGCAGGTAAGGTAATCAAGCTCACTGACATGGGTAACTATAGCGGCAGTTATTATGTTACGGAAACGCATCACTTATTTCAGAATGGATACTATACTACGCATTTTAGTGTGCGCGGTCTACGTGGTGGCGATTTGTACTCCATGTTGTCATCGAAGACACGTCTGCAACCAGGGCAAACCATGTTAGTGGGCATCATTACCAACAACAATGATCCAGACAAATTGGGAAGGGTCAAAGTTAAATTTCCGACACTAACCGAAGACCACGAAAGCAACTGGGCTAGGGTCGTGGGCGTGGGCGCAGGGGTTAATAGAGGGTTTGATTGTTTGCCAGAAGTTAATGATGAAGTTTTAGTAGCTTTTGAGCATGGTGACATCCATCGTCCTTATGTAATTGGTGGCGTATGGAATGGGACTGATGCGCCACCAACCGTAGTCACTGACAGTGTAGTTGGCGGAAAAGTACGCTTACGGACTTTTAAAACTCGCGTTGGTCATCAATTGCAATTTGTTGAAGAAGATAAAGGAGCCGTCAAAAAGGGAGTTTATCTCAATACTATTGATGGTCATAATCTGCGACTAGATGATAGTACCAAGTTTGCTGAGCTCGAAACTACTGGTGGGCACAAATTTCGAGCTGATGATGACAGTAAGGTAATTAGCCTAACTTCTACGGGTGACATTACAGTTAAAACTGGTACCTCTGGTTCAACCAAAGATTTAACGATTAATGCGGCTAATATGACCTTAACTGCAACAACTAACATTACGCTTAAAGTCGGGACCAACAAAATAGTAATTTCTACCTCAGGTATAGTAGTTGAAGGAACGCAAGTACAGATAAAAGGTACCGCTTCTGCCAAAATGGAAGCGCCTTCGATTAATGTTGAAGGGTCTGCAATGAATACTATTAAAGGTGGTTTAGTTAATGTGGAGGCAAGTGGAATCGCTATAGTTAAAGGTAGTTTAGTTAAGATTAATTAATTGTCTAGGAGTGGTAAGTTTAGTTTTTCCTCCATCACTGAGCGTTATAACATTAAAGATTAGAGGAGATAAGGTATGGGACAACAAGTAGTTATGGGAGCAATGCTTCAATGTAGTTTTGGCGTTGCCCCAAGTTCGCTGATTGTAATTCCTAAAGGAATGCCAGTAATGACGGGCGGTCCTCTTGCAGCGTCAATTATGGATTTTGCGCCGATCGCAAATATCCCCCCATTTGGTATGTGTAGCTCGCCTGCAAATCCGATGGTGATCGCTGCTACTGCAGCAGCTTTAGGAGTACTTACGCCCATGCCTTGCATCCCAATGACTATAGCCCCTTGGGTTCCAGGTTGTCCAACTGTGTTAATCAATAACTTTCCTGCTCTCAACAACTCCTCAAAATGTATGTGTGCTTGGGGTGGGGTGATTTCAATTAATTTTGCTGGACAAGTAACGAGCCAAATTCCATGAGCAGAGCAGATCGAGATTATCTTGGTAGAGGGATTTCATTTCCCCTGAGGATTAATATTCAAGGTGAACTAAAAACTGATAGCGGCGATCGCAATTTAGAGGAGTCGATCTCGACGATTTTGAATACGAAGTTGGGAGAGCGGGTATATCGCCCAAACTTTGGTTGTCGCCTATCGGATCTCACTTTTGCGCCGATGAATCCACAGACAATTTTACTAGCCAGAATTTATGTTGAGGAAGCGTTAAATAGGTGGGAGCCTCGAATCAAGGTTACGGGAGTCTATGCGGAGCCTGATCCGATCAAAGGACGATTAGATCTCAAGATCCAATATCAGATCAAGGAGAATAATGACCGTCGCAATATGGTTTATCCGTTTTATTTACTGCCACCGAATGGTAATTAAAATAATTTGGTATTTCATGGCACAGGGTAAACATAGCTAGTAAAATTTGAATAATCGCCTAAGAGCACTGTGTAATGACGAAAGAGTTTGATTTTCTTCCTAAGCTGCCAAAATCAGATCTAGACGATCGCACCTTTGAAGAATTGGTGAATGAGTGTCTTCTCAGAATTCCACGATACTGTCCAGAATGGACAAATTACAACCCTAGCGATCCAGGCGTAACACTGATCGAGTTATTTGCATGGCTAACCGATCAGATGTTGATGCGCTTTAACCAAGTGCCGCGCCGCAATTATGTTGCTTTTTTAGAACTACTGGGAATTCGATTACAGCCACCTGCCCCCGCCCAGACTGAAGTAACTTTTTATCTGAGTGCTTCTTTGCCTGAGCCCTATACTATTCCTGCTGGGGTTGAGGTCGCTACGCAGCGGACTGAAACAGAAGAAGCGATCATATTCAGTACTGATCAGCCATTGGTGATTGGTAATCCCAGAATTTTAAACCTATTAGCTGCTCCTAGAGTCGAAGAGAATCCTGAATTCTTACAGGATCTGCTTTTAGATGTATGGACTGAAGATCGAGATGAAGGCTGGTCAGGACAAGAAATAGCTCTATTTAGCGATCCGCCTCAACCCAATAATTGCTTTTATGTGGTCTTTGATGAAGATCAACCGATTAATGGCAATGTGATTGCACTCAAGTTAAAAGGGGAGTCAGCCACAACTACAGGAATTAACCCAAATAATCCGCCTCGGTTTTGGGAAGCATGGAATGGCAATGCATGGCAACCTGTACTCCAAAAAGAAAGTGACGATCGCACGAAGGGATTTAGCTTTAGCGAATTAGCCGATGAAGGAACTAATCCTCTACAGGGGGCAGAGGTGATTTTTCATTTACCCCTTACATGGGACGTGACACAGTTTTCTACATATCGGGGGCGCTGGCTACGCTGTAGCTACGTCGAGCTAACCCCTAATCAATCAGGTTATAGTCGAGCGCCACATATTATTGGTATAAGTGCGAGAGCGATCGGCGGAACGGTCAAAGCAACTCAATGTAATGCAATTACAAATGAAGTTGTAGGTGAGAGTAGTGGCAAATCAGGGCAAGTCTTTCAATTACTGCATCATCCAGTATTGCCGCGCCAAGCTGATGAATATTTGCTAGTCACGCCGCCAGTGGGACTGCCACAAATATGGCATGAAGTTGCAGATTTTTCAGAATCCACTGAAAGCGATCTGCACTACATTATTGATTCCACTTCTGGAAACATTCAATTTGGTCCCTTTGTGCAAACGCCCAATTACCAGAGCTTACATACATTGCAACGCTTGCGCATTCAGGGTGAACCTATGCAAAGGGTTGTTGTCAATGAGACTAAGGAGATCGCAATGAATATGAAGACCAGTGGGACTCAATATGGATCTGTACCGCCTAAAGGTTCGATCATCCAAATGGTGAAATATCGCACGGGTGGAGGATTTCGCGGCAATGTGCAACGCGGCAGTTTGCGAATATCTAAGAGTGCCATTCCCTATGTAGCAAGCTTGACTAACCATGTTTCTGCGACCAATGGCGTGGATGCTGAGTCCCTCGATGATGTGGCAATCCGCGTACCCAAGATGCTGCGCACTCGCGATCGCGCTATCACTCAGACAGATTTTGAATATTTAACACTGATCGCAGGCGATGGTGCTGTAGCGCGTGTGATTTGTGCGCCAGCAAAGAGCAAAGAAGATGCGGGAATTGTCAGATTGCTGACCGTCCCAAGAGTCCGCACTGAAAGTATAGATAGCGGTCAAGGGATGGCTCCAGATCAATTCTTCTTGACAGCACCACTATGCGATCGCGTATTAGCCTATCTTGATGAACGCAAGATGCTAGGTGTGCAAATTCAACTAGAGCAGCCTGTATATACAGGTGTATCTGTGCAGACCGAGATTGCTTTGGAAGCGTCTTATAGCAATCCCAAGGTGCAGCAAGATATTGTTCAACAACTCAAGGTGATGCTCTATCGCTTCCTTAATCCGATTACGGGTGGAGTTAATGGTCAAGGTTGGGAGTTTGGTCGTCCTGTTTATCCGTCTGATATTGTCAAACTATTACAAAACTTTCAAGGTGTGCGTTTTTTAGGAACAGTACAACTCTTTGAATTGCGCTATGTAAATGGAGAATGGGTACGAAGACTCGCACCGCAACCGATGATTGATCCAGGTCCATTGGGTTTGATTTGTTCTTGGCGAAGCCCAAGGTTGCGCTCTAGCCATGTGATCAATATTGTCAGTTAGACAGCCCTACTCCTATGACTCCAAAAAGCAAGCTCCAAGCGCTAAGCATTCAACTAATCTCGATGAAGTCTCCTGATGCTAATGAAGAGACTTTGGCGAGTGCGGATAATTTGGAAAGATCCCAGAGCCATCTATCCCAGTCGAATAGCCTCGATAATGGGCGATCGCTATCTAAGTGCAACCTGCTAGTTAATCCTAGTGAGCCGAGCGAAATAGTAGTTAAGCTCAGAAATTCCAGCAATCGAGCACTACTGACTAACTTGCGCGTAGAAGGGAACTTTCCAAACCATTGGCTCCAAATTGGCATGGAAGGGAATGAGTTACCGCCCTATGCAGAGATGGAAGCTGTTCTCTATTTCCAAGTTCCTGTGGATTTTTTTGAAAATCAAGAAGCGATCATCCATGGTCAGCCCCTCACGATTAACTATCAAGGACAACTACAGATTTATGGTGGTTATGCTAGTTCCACCTCAGATTCTGGATTTTCTCCAAAGTTAGAACTATTTGCTATTGAGACGTTTCAGCTTTATATCCGACCGACTAGTCTATATCTAGACTTCTTACCCGATACTTACCGCGAGGTTGACTTTGTCGGCAGGATGCTAAAAATCTTTGAAGAAACTCTCGAACCTGATGTTCAAATTTTGGACAGTCTCTGGGCTTATCTTGATCCAATGTTAGCTCCAGAAACTATGTTACCGTTTCTGGCTCATTGGGTGGGCTGGGACACTGCGCCCACTCTTGGGGTTGAGCGACAGCGCTATTTGATCAAGCAAGCAATGCAAATTTATCGTTGGCGGGGAACTCGGAGAGGGCTACGCTTTTATATCCATTTATTTACTGGCTTGCCCCTTGATGAACATAGACCTGAAGCAGAAAAGCACATTAGCATTTTTGAAATTATAGGTAGAGGCTTTGTCATTGGAGAAGCTATTCTTGGTAGCAATGCCTCAACGGGCGGTGGAAGACCTTTTCATTTTGTAGTGAGGATTCGTAACGATTTACAAAATAGTCTTGATTTACCTTTAATTCGGAGGATTATCGAACGTGAGAAACCTGTTTTTTGTACTTACGATCTAGAGATTATTTAGGTTTGGCAACACTTCGTGTTGCCAAACCTAACCCTAAAACTGAAACTGCATTGATAAAACCATATGAACGACTTTCCATATCCCGAAATCAAATCCTTTGAACGGCTACAGGTATCTGATGGCTTGATGATTAATAGTGAACGATGGAGACTCGCTCACGAATATCACCAGCATCGCCAAAATGTACAGTATCAGTCCCTATTTTTACCAGGAATTATCTGTGGTTTAGGGGTTGCCCCGATCGCAGCACCTGAGGATTTGCCAGCCAAGTTTCGCGATGGACGATGGGTACAGATCCAACCAGGAATGGCGATCGATCTACAAGGGAATTTTATTGTTGTGCCTACGCCCCTCGATTTTCGGATTTCTACAATTGCCTATGACAATAAAATTGAGACCGTTTATTTAGTTCTTAGTTATGTTGATCCCGCTAAACTTAAGCGAACTAGTGCCAATGAAATACTGGTAGAAACTTTTCGAGTTAATGAGAAGACTGACTTACCCCTTGATACAGATATTGAAATCTGTCGCATTACGATCTCGGAAGGAAAATTAACAGTCCAGAAGCCAGCGGATGTATTTTCGCCTAGCCAATCTCAACTAGATATGCGCTACCGACTGCAAGCCCAGATTCGTCCACAAAACTCAATTCGGATTGCCTGTTTTCATAATCAGAAAAATCAAAATCTGAAAAGTCAACAGATAGATATCCTAGAACATTTCCATTCTCTTGGGCAATCTCTATCCAGTCTAGCCCCCAGTCTGAGTCTGATCGAGCCAATTAGTAGTCTCGATATTAATGCTGAATTAGCGCTCAGTCATCTTAGCGACTACCACCTTATTTATCTAACCCATGCTCAATCCCTATCTGTCAATGAATCAACACAATTAGCTTTACAAGAGTACACGGCGATCGGCGGTGTAATTTTAATTGAGGCGGCAATTCGGAATAGTCAGCTAGCCAATCTACTGGAAATTCAAAATGAATTAGAAACTGCTAAAAATAAATTGCGAAAAACCATGCAATCTCAATTTGTTAATGGTCAGCAAAATATAAATATGACTGACCAATCTAGCATTCAAGCCGAACTTCAATCTGAGATAGATGCGATCGCGATCGAAGTAAGCTCCTCTACTGAAAGTTTACTTAGTTCCTTGCGTGGTTGCCTTCCTATGGAAACACCAATGCAAGTTTTCTCTGATTTAGAAATTACTCATCCTCTCCGTAGTCAGCCATTTCTCTTTCCGAGCTTAGCTGCGATCGCAGAGCAACCAATCCAAATACTAACAAATGGCGGAGTAATCGTCATATTAGGCGAACTATTATCAATCTGGAGTGGTCAGTCAGAGCAAGCCTTGACTCGAGAAGTCATTCGTAACTGTCATGAATTGGGTATTAATATTCTTAACTACGCCACTCAACGCTATCAGATGCATAATGCGATGCTAGTGAATCCTCAATACCAAAAACTTGATCCTAAACTTGCAGAAGATCAACGCCGCATTACTAATATGGTTGAGAAAACTGCATAAATTAGCTAAACATCCACAGAATTATTCACAATTATCTAAGGTTATTTATCTATGTCTTCGATTCGACAAGTTGTTCCTATTGTCCTTAGTATCCAAATTACTGTAGCAGTTGGTCTTACGGGCTGGATTTCGTTTCAAAGCAGTGAACGCGCTGTCCAAAAGCTAACTCGTCAACTTTGTGAGAATTTAAATTTTCGCGTTGAACAACAAATCACTTCCTATCTAGAAGAGTCGGTGCGAGTTAATCAAGCGATGACGATTGCTCTTACCAACGGCAGCGTCAATCCGAACGATATTAGTCAGGTTCAGAAAGATATATTTAATAAATTAAGAGAACTGAATACGCAAAACATCTTGTTTTATGGCAATGAAAACGGAACTATGGTTGGTATAGAACGCAACGGCGACTCCAACTTTTTATTAAGGATTAGGGAAGACAGTGGTAATCCTAATCGTCCGACTTATGAGCTCAGTAATAACGGAATTCGAGGTAAACTAGTCAAAACTGAAATAAACTATGACCATCGAACTCGCCCTTGGTATGTTGCAGCTAAACAGTCTGGCAAAGCGATTTGGAGTTCGATCTTTGTGAGTACTACTGACGGGGAATTAACTACCACCAAAGCCACTCCTATCTATAATTCTAGCGGTGGGCTTCAAGGGGTTGTGGGTATTAATGTTTCATTGAAACAAATTAAGCAGTTTATGCTGCAAACCCGCCCTTCAGACAAATGGCATGTTTTTTTAGTTGAGGGTGATGGCAGTCTGGTAGCAGCTACGTCTGAAACGCCAGTTTTTGAGCAAAATGGCTCGACAATTAAGCGTTTTGAAGTTTTGCAAAGTAAAGATATTCGGTTGCAGAATGCTGGTCTGGCAGTCCAAAAACAGTTTGGCGGATTCCAAAACCTCCAAGATTCGCAGGTAGTTGAATTTGATTTTAATGGTGAAAAATATATTGTTAGTACCCATAAATTGAATAGAGACTTACAACTAGATTGGTCGGTTGGAATTATTGTGCCAAAGTCGATATTCATGCAAGAAGTAGATGCGAATAATCGAACTACCCTAATTATTATTGTGATTATGCTAGGTGCTACTATTTTGATTGGTTTAGCGATTTCATCGTGGCTATTACGTCCAATCAAAGATCTGATGAAGGCAGCTAAAGAAATTGAGGAAGAATCTTTTGACCCTGAAGAATTAACATCAGTTGCTCAGCGCAAAGATGAATTGGGGCAGATGGCGCGAGTATTTCAAGATATGGGAAGTACGATCGCTGAACGGCAAAATGGGATGAAGAGCCAGCTTAGTAAATTGCGAAAAGAAAAAGATGAAGCCAAAAAGATGGCGATCGCTTCCCAAATGGGGCAAGGAGATTCTTTGCAGTCAATTCTAAGCCGAGCAAGAGCTGCTCGACATAAGTAGAAGACTCCACGATTCTAAGCTATACCAAATAAGATAAACCTAGGGAAATACGGCGATGACAGCAAATCAAATTGGCTTAGAGATGCCTCAAAAAGAACTAAATCTTAAAATTGGTTCTGAAAAAAATTCTTTTCCAGTAATAGTTATTAATGACAGCAATCAATTTGCCAGCTTTCAAATTGATATAATCCCATCAGGAATAGATGCTCAAGATGTCAACTATGAGTGGTTTACGGTCTCTCCTGATGTAAGTGTAAAGATTCCTCCAGGAGACTTAGTAGAATTTGTGGTTTCTATTATTGAAACCCCGATTTCAGGTTTTACTGGAATTATGAATATTACAGTAAGAGTCTTTTCGATTGAACTACGCGAAGAAAATCGTGCTGTAATGCGAATCATCTTAGAAGAAGGTGCAGGGCGATCGCATTTAGATTTAGATGCACCTTTTTACAAGATCCAAGCCCCCCCCCTCGAAGATATAGAAATTCCGATTTTGATTGGGAACCCTAGCAAACAGAATACAAATGTCACCTTAACCTGTCTCGATCTGCCTGATTCATGGCTGCCAAAGGGGAATATCCAGCAATTTCCACTAAAACCGGGGGCAAAATTTAAAACTACATTTTTATGTAGACCTCCCTTTGACCATGAGGCGATCTCTCAACTTTATAATTTTACTATTGCTGTTTCGCATACTAATGGCTCCCCCTCTGAGTCTCAATGCACTTTAGGAGTTTTACCCAAAGGTTCTTTAGAATTTTTCTGCTCACCAAAAAAACAAACGATTCCTGCTAATCGAACTTGGACATCGTGGTGGAAATTTTGGGAATCTTCACCTGCTGTATTTACTTTAATTGCTGATAATGCTAGCAATCTTCCACAAAAAATTGATTTTGAAATCGAAAATGTTCTGACTAGTGATTATTCAGATTTTTCCTTTGAAATTTCTCCAAATGACGCTACTGTTGAACCGTTCAGTAAGACAGAACTAATTCTGGAAATCAATAAATCTCGATCTTGGTTTGCTAAAGTCCAGAAATTGTATTTATTTGTCAAAGCTAATTGGCAAGACCCTAGAGTTAACACGGTTGATGAAATTCAAGCTGTCGAAGTAGTCATTAAACCAGTAATTCCGATTATTTTGGTGGTGCTCTTGACATTGCTGATGTTAATTCCCACTTGGTGGCTATCATGGCTCAATCCTAACAATCCTTTCCCTCCCCACAAAGGTGCAGTTACGTCTGTTCAGTTTGATGGCACTGGTACATATGGAATTAGTAGCTCTAATGATCGGACAATGCGTAAATGGGATGTAGATGGGTTCCATTTACCATGGGTCAATCAAGATTTAGGATCTATTGGCGAAGCTCAAAAAGCAATTCGAGTAGTCCGTTTCCGCCCAGTTAATAACGATCTTGTGGCAGCAGGATTGGAAAATGGTGAGATTCAAATTTGGGATGCTCACAATATTAGTAAGAGTCCTTTAGCTACATTTAGCAATCAGTCGGACGATCGAGTTTTTGACTTAGCCTATACGCTTGATTCTCGAACACTTTTTAGTGGTCATGGGAGTGGTACGGTCTTGCGCTGGGATCTTCAGAACTTGTTCACAAATCCACCAACGCAGCCGAGTCAAATCAAAAAATTTGATTTTGCAGTTACATCGATCGCTTTAGTTGGTAAAGATGACAGCACATTGGCGATCGCAGGTCGATATAATCAACTTGTACTTTGGAATTGGGTTAAAGATACTGTAAAAGTAATTCCCTATCCTAAATTAGGCAAACAGGAAGAAAAGGGTGGACAAGATGATTATATCCAGAGCATCTCAGCTACCGATCGCAAACGGAGTCTGCTCGCAACTGGAGATAATCAAGGCTATATGGCTGTTTGGGATTTGAAGACTTGCTTACAAAGCAATCGCCCCTGTGAAATGCTGGATGGATGGGAAAGTGCTCATCATGGCAAGCCCGTGCGATCGGTGGCGTTTAGCGATGAAGGTTGCTACTTAGCTAGCGGTGGAGATGATAAGGAAGTTAAGTTATGGATGCTCACTGGTAACGGCAAGCGCGTTTCTAGTTTTATTAATGGTAAGACATTAGAAGTTAGACCGTCTAATGTCACTGCCGTTGATATTCACCTAACTAACAAAGATGTTTTGACCATGATAGGTACTGCGATTGGAAGAGTAGTTGGTCAACAATCAGAACGACTTTTTAATCTAGGCTGTGATGTTAATCAGTAAACCTACTGCACTTTGTGCTCAAACCAAGAAAAATCTTGAAAGTGTTGCAAAGTAGCACTTTCAAGATTTTTCTTGGTTTGCTTGAGCAGTAATTGCTGTAAAACTAATAGGGCAAGCGTAGTCCGCCCCATTAGTTTTTGTAACTATAGTAATGCTGAGTTTTTATTTTTTACGCGATCGTAAAGTGCTTCCATAGTTTCGATAAATGAACTATCCTTATGCCAAAAAGGTGGGTTGTCACCTTGTTTTTTGATCGCGATCGCCGATACACTTGTGGTAGCAGCAAAGGGAATTGCTTGTGGTAAGCGCTTTTGTCCCTGCCAAAATTGTTTGAGGGTAGGGGTTTCTTTGATAGCTACAGTTTGAGGTTTAGTGAAGTACGAGGTTGCTACTTCTGGCTCAAGATTGCGATCGCCTAGTTCCGAAGCAAGTGCTTTACCGAGCGGAGATTTAGCTAATTCTGCTTGCAGTGATTCCTTAGATATGCCGCGCATCTCGAATAGCAGAAATGGATCTTGATCCATCTCACCCGAAAGTCGGTAACATAACCCTGCGATATGTTTGCAAGGATTGGAATAGTCGGGACAGGAACATTCCGTATGAAAGTCTTTGCTGCTATAGGGCAGTAGATGTTTGCCAACAGCGGTAAAACTATCTTCAATATTTTCAGGCACTTCATTGAGCAATAATCTAGCGACTACGCTTGCCTTGGAGGACATATTTGCAATAATTTTCGTCCAATCTTTAGCTGCGATCGCGGTCATTTTTACTTCAGTCTCATAGTGTGGCTCTTTATAGACTCCAAAATAAGGATTAACATTACCGCGAATCGTGGCGGTGGCGATTCCTTTGGTAATAGTAAAATGGAGAATGCGACTGTCTCCAGAATAGGCGCGACCACGTTGGAGTCTACCTGAATCGGTAAAAGATTCAAGGGCGCTAATGAATTTTTGACCCCACCATGTCCGACTATGTTTTGCCATTGTTTTACTTTTTGATGGTTAATGTGAATTATAGCTCTAGTCCTTGTTTGCGATATTTATCAATCAATAGATTTGTAAATTCATTTTGTGGTTGCTGAGATGCTGAACTGCTCTTCTTTTTAGCAGCAACTAATTCACGGATACGAGGTGATTGTAGTCCAAGCACCATGTCGTCTGAGGGTATGCCTCTAGCAATGAGTTCTTGATCGACAAATATTTCAGTAGAGTTGTGTTGTAGCCATACTTTGTTGTCAATAATATCAATCTGCATAGGACAGCCGTAAATTCGCCTTGCGCCTTGCCAACCAACATGAACTAACAAGTAGCGATCGCGTTTTTCATCAAATACTAATTCAGCAGTGACGCTTTCATTGGGTGAGACGCTTTCTTGTGCATATTCTTCGAGAAAGGTACGCACGATTTGGCGATAATGCTCTAATCGATCCATTGTTCTATCTCCTCTTTATGGATATGGTAAAAGTTTTAGTTCTTGAATGAATCTATAATCGCGTTGATTTTTTGTGGCTAGGGGGTAGTCCCAAACAATTGCAGTGGCGGCGATTAGGCTATCAGCAATGAGCAATCCATGACTCAGGCGATAAAATTTTAGCAACTCAACAGATTTATCTGAAACATCTTGATCGATTTTGATGATAGAAAACTGTTTGAGGAAATTTTCTACCTTTCTTAGATCCGCTTTGTTTGTACAACCGACAATGAGTTCCATTTGTGTAACTGCACTAACTGCTAGATTGCTGCTTATTTGTAGGTTTTGCAGATAATCAATTGCTTCACTTTTATTACGAGAAGTATCGATTAATATGTCTGTGTCAATGATTGTGAGATTTGTCATTTCCTTATGACCACTCACTATTACGAATATTGCGTACCCATGTTGTGCTGTCGTCCATATCTTGACGCTCTTGCCACATTCCTATAAATGGATCGTTTACCCAATCAATTTCTGTTTTTTGTGGTTTGATTGCTGGGGTGTATGTTTGTTGCAAGAAGGCAATGAAGTTTAAGGCTTGGCGTTGGGCTTCGGTGGGTAATGAATCGAAGGCTTTGAATAGTTCTTGTTGTGTCATATTCATAGGTTAGTCTCCTAATTTTTTTAAGTTAATCTCTATTTTAAACTTTTTCCTTTTCCCTTTTTCCTTTCCCTTAGCCTCCTAGTTCTCTAATTCTATCGAGAGATTTGTTATACCATTCCGTATTCCCTTGCTGCTGATAGAGTTCCGAAGCTCTCCGAAAATCTGCCAATGCTTCCCGTTTCTCACCTCTTTCTTGATTAGTTAACCCTCGATTGTAGTGAGCTTGAGCATAAAGATTGTTGTCATAACTAGCATAAATAGGATAGAGTTTGATAGTTTCGTTGTAGTCGGCGATCGCTCCTTGCTTGTCTCCTAAATCAGACTTCGCCAACCCGCGATTATTGTAAGCATGAGCATAAAGAGGACTGAGACGGATGACTTCGTTATAGTCGGCGATCGCTCCTTGCTTGTCTCCTAAATCAGACTTCGCTAACCCGCGAATATTGTAAGCAGCAGCATCATTAGGATTGAGTCGAATGGCTTCGTTGGAGTCATTGATTGCTCCCTGTTTGTCTCCTAAATCAGACTTCTCAATCCCGCGATTGTTGTATGCATTAGCATCATTAGGATTGAGGCGGATAGCTTCGTTATAGTCGGCGATCGCTCCTTTTTTATCTCCTTGATTTCTTTTAAAAGCGCCTTTATCAAGCAACTCCTCAGCCATCTTCTTAGAAGAAATTGACTGTTGTATCCAAGACTGCTGAATCGCCTGAATTGCCCAAATAGTAATCACAATTATGGGAAGAGATAAAAAAATCAATATCCAAACATTGATTTTTTTTAAATACTTTGGATTAATCAGAGTATTTAGATTAGTATTTTTAGGTTTATTATAAGAGCCTACTTTTTGTTCTTCCGTTTTTATTTTTCTTTCTTTCTGCTTCCTAATCAAATCTTCATTTTGCCTCAGAACAAGAATTTGTGAATCTGTATCGTTTGCTAAATCAAACTCTATTGCTCCTTTCCCCCATTCAAAAGCTTTCTCGTAACCTTTCCCTGCACCGATCGCATCATAAAAACCCTGCGAAAACTTAATCGCCACATTATCTTCTACCAGATCGCGCATTCCAATCGTAAAGGGAATATTTGCTGATATCGCATTACCCTGCACATCCGAATAACAAGCATTCAAAACCACACATTCCAAATGGTCTTCACAAAGCTGCAACAAATTTGCCAGTGGTTGTGCGGGTACAAATTTAATTTCATTAATATCACTGCTAGCATGCGATCGCACCTCGCCACCCTCCGAACGATAGATCGCCCCTGCCGACTCATCACTCACAAATAAAAGCCCCTGCTCTCCCGCACCATGACCGCTAAAATGCAAAACATGGGGTTCAACATCCAACAAAGCACGGCGCAATTCTGAAGGTGTAGCCGCTAATCGATATTCCACCACAAAATTATCGCGTTTGCGCGATCTCCTTAACGCCTCTTGGATAGTTTTTACCTCATGATCCAACTTCAAAGGAGAAGATCCCAAAGGATTTGCCGCAACTACCAAAATCCTGACGCGATCCCCTGATTGCTCAAGCCTTTCAGCAATCCCAATATTGAGGTTCTGCACATTCACAGTACCGCCCTGCACGTTAACACCAATTTTTTCAGCTAAGGGATCGGTCATAATATTAAGACTGTCGGATGACTATATTATCGTTAGATTTTGAGTGAATTACAAGTATTTGGACAATTAGCAAAAGTAAAATCTAATTGAGGCAGCGATCGCCTCAACATCAAACACTTGAGACAAGCTAAAATCAAACCTAAACCTAAAAAATATACCCAATCGCGTTCACCCCAAAACAGGTATGAAATATCTGAACGTCCAAGAAGTTAACCCTTCCCTTGCTGCAATTGTTAACGAAGTTTCAGTTAACCAATCTGAAATTGTGATCACTCGCAATGGCATCCCCCTAGCCAAAATCGTTCCCTACACTACTTCTCGGATTAAACACTACCCACTTCGAGGAATGCCAATTACAATCTCTGCCGACTTTGACGAACCCATGTCCGATCTCTGGGAAGCCCTAAGCGAATGATTTTACTCGATACCCATGTTTGGCTGTGGTTACTGCACAATCCCATCCAACTATCAGAAAAAGCACAAGCAGCAATTTCTATCGAAGAAGATCGTGATGGCTTAATAGTCTCAGCTATTTCTGTATGGGAAATTGCAGTTAAAGTCAGTCTTGGAAAATTAGACATTCCTCTCCCTATCGATGAATGGTATCAATTAGCCAAAAGTCATTCTGGAATAATTGTTGAACCTTTAGATCCATTAGATGCGATCGCAAGCAGTCTTCTACCAGAGCCATTTCACAAAGACCCAGCCGATAGAATTTTAGTAGCGATCGCTCGACGATATCAAATTCCACTTGTAACCTGTGATGCCAAAATTTTAAATTATCCCCTCATGTTACGCAGAAGCCTAAAAAGGTTTCAGAGACTGCCATTCCAAGTGAGATTGCTGCAAAGCCTTGATATATAATTTGGATTTGAGAGCGAAGTGATTGAGCTTAGAATTAAGTTTGAGAA
>JBIKYZ010000433.1:0-3156 GCA_044354985.1 Pseudanabaena sp.
TATGTGCTACTCTTGGTTTAGTTTCGATGAAGCAATTACGTTCAAACTTTGTTTCAGTATACATTCTCAGACTCTTTTATCTAAATCAAATCTCTGGATTTTCTATCTGCGTAAGGTGAGTTACCAATATTTTGAGCCAGCTAAATTTACGAAACAGAACTCAGATTGCGATTTTAGTTGCCTCAATTCTTAACTATTCGTAAGTACCTCGGCATAATTAAAAGTTCCGATCGCAACTTTCGATCACCTTATTCCAGATTGCAAAATGCAGTTCTTTATTGCGCTTGCGATCGCTTCTAACTTCTAAAACTTGAGTTCCTTTAGCACTCAGAGAAATCATTACGCGATCGCGAAAATCTTGCCAATCTTGAATGAGAACATGTTCGCAATCATAGGCGGAGATAATTGGCGCAAAGTCTAGACCATGGGCTGTGCCGAAGAATTCTTCAAAGATGTTTTCATATTTGGAAATTGGTAACAAATCAAAAATACCACCACCATCGTTATTTAGAAGAATCACTGTCAGAGAAATATCATATTTTTTGGCGGCAAGTAATCCATTTAGATCGTGATAAAACGCTAAGTCTCCACAGATGAGAACCATCGGACGATCGCATCCCCATGCAGCACCCAACGCACTCGACAAAGTTCCATCAATGCCATTTGCACCACGATTGGCTAAAACGGTAATCGGGCGATCGCTATGAAAGAATGTATCCAAATCACGGATGGGCGTACTGCTTGCCACATATATATAAGTATCCGCAGGAAGAATTTCCGCGAGTTCTGCATAAACCTTGCCATCGAATAATTCATCGATTGTGCTGAGAGATTCTGCGATCGTATGTTCGGCAATACTTTCGGCTAGTTCAAAATCTAATCGCCATTGTTTATCTTGCCAAATCGGTTGAGCATAATTCTCTAGATAATTGGCTAACTGTCGGCAAAAGCTTGCAGGATAGACATTTAAAGCTTGGGTAATCCCATGAGTAGGATCGCTATTGGTGCTGCCGACCACGATTTGTTGACAGCCAATGTGTTTCTGTAACCAGAGTAAATAACTCTTGGAAGTTGGCATGGCTCCAAAACGGATCACAATTTCAGGAGCATGGGCTTTACAGAAGTTTGGCGATCGCAAAAAGCTATCATAATGTCCAATTTCGTCAGTACGCTGTGCACCAGTGGCTTCGATCAGTAATGGATAGCCCGTTGCTCTAGCCAAGCCACGTACAGCATCTAAAAACTCTGACGGTGAGTCATATACTCCTACAACTAGCACCCCTTTAGGATGACTAATAATTTGATTTGCTATGGATGCGATCGCATCCGTACCCAGCGATCGCATTCCAGCAATTACTTGACTATAAGCATCACCTGAAGGATTGCCAAACACCGCTTCTGGACTGATAAGAGCTAGGTCTTCTGGTACATCATTAGCAACAGGAACAGGTGGCATCGGATCGGCGAAGGGGAAGTTGAGATGGACAGCACCTGCGGGTGTATCACCTTTCCCAGTAGCCATGCTGACAGAACGACTAATTAGCGATCGCAAATAGCGCAATCGAAAACCCAAAATCTCTGGTGTTCCCACTTCAAAAAAGTAGCGAACATGTTTTCCATAAATATTAATCTGATCAATAGTTTGCCCAGAACCACAATCGCGCATTTCTGGGGGGCGATCTGCTGTCAAGACTACAAGTGGAATCTGACTGTAATAGGCTTCAATAATTGCAGGATAGTAATTTGCTGCCGCAGTTCCTGATGTGCAAAGCAAGGCAACAGGAGCTTTTTGGACTTTCGCTAGACCGAGTGCAAAAAAGCTACTTGATCGCTCATCAATATGTACCAAAATCTGAAAATCAGGACTGCGATCGCGTAATTCGGCAAAAGCAATCACTAGTGGCGTAGACCGAGAGCCGGGGGAAACACAAACTGTCCGCACACCTGATCGATATAGCTCTTCAGCAACAATGCTTGCCCAAAGTGTATTTCGATTGGCGGTATTCATCTGATGGTAGTTCCATTAGCACTAAAGTGGAGGCTGTAGCCAAGCTCAGTTAGCATTTGGCGCAAGATCGGCAAGCTCAATCCCAATACATTAGTGTGACAGCCTTCAATTCTTTCAATTAATAATCCACCCAGCTTCTCCATCGTAAAACATCCTGCGCAGCATAAAGGCTCCCCCGATTCTGCATAGCTGGATATTTCCGCATCAGTTGCATTGGCAAAATACACTTTGGTTACACCATGACGCATCACCGATCGCTGAGTTTTAGCATCAATCAAATAATGTCCTGTATATAGCTCACAGTAATTGCCACGCATTTTTTGCCATGTCGCGATCGCTGTTTCTTTGGAGTCAGGTTTACCGTAGATCATGCCATTGAGATACATGATCGAGTCACATCCCATAATTAGCGCATTCTGCCCTGTAAATTCGGTTGCGATCGCTTTGGCTTTGCATTGTGCCAAGGTCAGTACTAGTGAAGTAGGATCGCTAATCTGAATCGCTTCTTCATCAAAATAACTGACTTTGACAATTGGTTTAATACCAGCATTTTCTAAAATGCTTTTGCGGGTGGGAGATGCGGAAGCAAGGACAAAAATCGGATTGGGCATAGGATCTAAAAATGGGAATTAAGAGAAACGATTGGAATCAGTGCTAATTGTTCTCTAATCTACCCTACTGCATTTTCATTCTTCATAATGTCCCCCGATAGCGATGATGTATATATTTTCGCCATCGAAGCTGTAGACTAGCCGATCTTTGTCAGATATTCGCCGTGAGTAATATCCTGCTAATTCATATTTCAATGCTTCAGGCTTTCCCGTTCCTTGTGTGGGATTACCTTTTTGCATCTCCTTGAGAATATTGAACAGTTTTTTGTGAATGGGTTTATTGGCTTCCCTTAAATATTCGTATGTTTGCAGGGTATCCTCATGAAATACGACTGAGCGCATGATACTTCTGTTTGTGGGTTTCGATTAGTAATTGAATTTGTTTAATTAGTTCAGGATTTTTTAATATGTAACCCAAGTTGCTACCTATGGTAACAAGAAAAAAAAGCTGCTACAAAGGACAAAAGCCGAGTAGCAGCAAGAAAAATGAATGATGAAATTGTAGCGATTTATTGCCTATGTGACGACATTCTTCAA
>JBIKYZ010000025.1:0-32335 GCA_044354985.1 Pseudanabaena sp.
ATAGCCATTCATAGCACGCTTGCTCATCTAGCAATTGGGTTAGGGGAAATTTGATCATCTTAATCTCTGAAAATTCAAAACGACTTACTCCTATTTTGCCATTTCACCTATTTACCCAGATGAGCCTTAATGTTTTGTTTTTGGTTAGAGATAGGGTATGGGGGTGAGATGGTATCTCTGTAGAAACTACGGAATAGTTTTACTTGATTCGGGATTACTCATGGAGGTTCTACTCATATCATATCTATCAGAAGTCTCTATCAATAACCAAAATATGCTTACGAATTTAAGACTTGTCCTATAGCTTATGTAAATATCCATTATCGTAAGCTAAGCGGTTAAATAGGCTTGCCAAGTAAATTCGTAAGCTAGTGGTTAATTTAAAGATAGACGGATAACACAACCCTTATCAGCAAGAAAAACAACCATAAATTCAAAAAATTCAAAAAATCTTTTAGACCAAAAAGAGGGTTGTACAGCTCTTAGCTGTACAACCCTCTTTTTGGTCTAAAAGTGAGACACGTATATCTATTCATAAGTCTATTTTTAAGTCTTAAATTCTTGAAATCATACAAAAAAACGACGGTCACAATTAGCTTGAAAATAACAATGTCAAAGTACCGTGCCATTTTTTTATTTTTTGAAAGGTTAAGTTTTAACTGTTGCTTCCCTTAGCTAGCAAAACCTATGATGAGATCTAGGTGAACTCAAATTTACGAGAAAACTTCTATGACTACTATCCGTGAAGTAACTGGCGATCCGAATGATTTTTGGAGTGAAATAAGCTGGTCAGATATGACTAGTGCTGAGCAAGCACTCTGGTCACAATTAGGTTGGAGTGAAGAAACCTGGGAAGAGGAGGACGATTTTCCTGAATGGGATGATTTGTCCGATGAAGACAAAAAACTGTGGGGTATCCTTGGTTGGAGCCAAGCTAGCTGGGAGGGAGAAGATGACATCCCAGAATCCGCAGAAAAACTCTGGGAAGACCTCACCAGTGAGGAGCAATCAGCTGCAACTCAGCTTGGCTATACCCAAGAAAAATGGGACGATGACGAAGAAGTCTAAATCTAAATCGTCCCAAAATAATAGTCAGCGACTAGTCGCTGACTATTATTTTGGGACGATCGCAACAATTTTAAAATTTCTGATCGTAAATTAACCCATTTCGCGTTAGAATAGCAAAGCCCTTTGGGGGTATGGCGGAATGGTAGACGCTACGGACTTAAAATCCGTTGATCGTAAGGTCGTAAGGGTTCAAGTCCCTTTACCCCCACTTTTTTCACAATTAAAATGCGGTATCGTGGCTTTGCCGCGATACCGCATTTTAATTGTGCTATATCTACCATGCATCAATTATCTTTTGCATAGTGGTTTCCTTAATACCAGAAACTTTATTGATTACATCTTCGATAGATTGAAATTTTTTAGCAGGATGTTGCAATCTTTGCTCATGAATAGGTTTAGCAAGGCTGCGCTTACTTGGTTTCAATTGCGATAGCTTCCGCTCAAGATCCGCAAAGTTCATAGAATTGAGATCATGGAGAACCTGTAAGACTTTAGGGTCATCACTAATAGACTTGTCTTTAGCCTTTGGTTTAGAACTTGTTGCTTTGGCTTTGGTGGTAGCAGTTTTTGTGGTTTTAGATTTAGGGGTTTTCTCAGGTGCTGACTCTGGGACTGAAGAGATCGGTTGTGTTGGTGAAAGAACTTGGCTAATAGGAACAAATGCTAATGACTGTTTGAAATCTAGCAAATGCAAATTTATTTGCTGTGTAATTTGGTTGGCAAATATTTGCAAACTAGCGTTGATCCTTTCCTCAACTATGCGATCTACGGTGACAGATAGTTTTTGCTCTAAGCGATTAGCGATCGCATTTTCTATTTGTGATAAATCTGGTTGAGTTTCTGGTTGAGTCTGTGGAGCAGAAATTTCAAGTGGCGCTGATGTAGAAAGCGATCGCAAAAAATTATATTGCTCAAGAATGGTTGACTCTAGATCAGTGGGTACAACATGAGCCTGAATAGCCGTAAATTGATCGTCTATCTCCTGCGCTTTCATTGCAGCATAATATTCAAAGTATCCTTCTAAAATCTCAAATTTCACTGGTGAAATTTTGCGTAGTATAATTGGTCTAACTGTGTCCCCAGCACGTAAAAATAGGTAAGCAAGATTATCAACTTGAGTTGTATCAAAGTTACATATCTTGTCCAATGTTGGTGAAGCAATTGTGTCAAGATTTATCGAGAAAGTCAGTAAACTCATGAGCGCAATCCTATTTTATCGAGAACTTCATTGGCTAACTCTTCAAACTCGGCGGCTGACATTGAATCTGGCTTAAAGTCAAAGATCGATTTAGGATCGGGAATTTGGAGATCGCCTTCCATCACAAAATTATCAATCGCCCTTGATAAGTCTTCTCGCTGAAAAATGCGAGTTTCTAAAACTTGGAAACCATAGCGATCTGAAACCACCTTTTCTTGTTTTGGCAGAGTGGACTTAATGTAGCTAGCAGTAGTCAAGATTTTAGAAGGCAATACTCCCAAAATATTAATCGCAGGTCGATTAATAAAAACGCGAAATTCATCAATTTCTTCGACAAAGTTTTTGACATTGCGTAAACCTTCGTTGGCAAAAGGCTTCAGGTCTGAGGGAACGATTAGATAATCACAGGCAATTAGCGCTATTTTGGCATATAGATTAAGTGATGGTGGCGTATCGATTAAAACCACATCATAGACATCCTGCACAAGTTCTAACTTCTTGACTAGATGTGTTTTGGAACTATCTTTATTAGTCAATTGTGCTTCTTGCCCGATCAAATTAATATGTGCGGGAATAACATCTACTTCAGGATAAGTAAAACTTCCCTTTAAGGCAACATCAGGAATATAGTTGGATTTTGGATAGAAGACGACATTGTAAATATTGCAGTCTTTGAGCGTGTCTTCTTCTTCGGTATCAAACTTCATTAAACCTGCGGCATAGGTGGTATTTGCTTGACTATCAAGATCGATAATCAAAACCTTCAACCCCTTGCGACTCATTGCTGCCGCCAGATTAATGGTGGTGGTGGTTTTGCCCACGCCGCCTTTGTTATGATAGATTGCGATCGTTTTCATAGTTCTTGCTGTGATAGATTCTGGAATTGAGAGCGTTGTATTTTCCAAAGATGGAGGTTGAAGATCAATTTGAACATTTGGCTCAAACGCAGAAATCGATTTATTGGTGGCAAGATTGTCTAATTTCCCCCTGCCAATAATATCGCTGATTTTCTCGATTTTGTCAGCAATTTCTATGCCTTCGCATTGAAAAATTAGAGCTATTTGATCGCCTTGATCGCCAATCAGTTTATAGATCCGAAAATCTTTGCCATTAGTCAAAACACCATAGATTACTTGCAATTTAGTCAAATATCGCCGTAATCGCCGCACATGCAGATTCAGATTTTGTTTGGGATGTTTTGCCTCGATCACTACACAAATCTTTGGCGACGCATCACTAATATTTGGGAAAATTTGTGCGGTGATCGCTAAAAAATCTAAGCGAATACTACCTAATGCGACTTCTTGATGCCATTTACTAGGGTCGTACCCAAGCGCTGGCAAAAGATATTGCACAATTAATTTGCTTTCGACTTCGCTTTCATTACGACAAAGTTTGGGATTAAAACTCATGTCAACGCCATAATTCCCAAAAAAACTAGATCCTTCTCAATCATATCTACTTTTAAGCCCCAATTCATTAAATAATCGCTATCTCCCCCCGTCAAAAACACCTGACTATCAGGAAACTGCGATCGCCAATTATCTATATAAGCCTGTAAGCCTGCTATTAATAGGTGCGCGACTCCACCTTGAATTGCTTCATGCGTATTCGTCGCCCATCGTTTTGGCAAAGTTTCGGGGATTGGCAGATTTGGCAAGGCTGCTGTATTTTGATGCAAACAGGCAAACTGCGATCTCAGCCCAGCGATGATCGCTCCACCCATCAAATTCTTATGCGCATCAATTGCAGTGATGGTAATCGCTGTCCCTGCATCAATCACCATCACTGGGTAGCCATAGTTTTCACCAGCGCCATAGGCTGCCAAGACGCGATCGCATCCCATAGTCGCGTACAAGCCTTGCAATGGCACATCAGCTGTTTTGATCATCAGAGTCTGTGGTAAATGATCAAAACTGGTAATCATATTGGGAACGACTGAGGCGATCGCAATGCGTTCAAAATTTCTTGTTGCAAGTTTTGCTTCTAAGTTTGGTAATTGCTCGTGAGTATAGGCATATTCTTCAAGAATTTGTTTTTTTCTGTCAAAAATAATTGCCTTAATTCTGGTGTTGCCTATGGCGATCGCTAAATGATTATTCATCCCAAAACTTAACACTCAACATCGCATCAATTTCACGGCTATACTGCCATTGTTCAGGGATGTGATAGCCTTTTTTCTCATACTCATCTCTAACATTTCGCAATGCAAGGTGAAAGGCAATATCAAAAGCATCATTCCATATTGCTTTTAAACTAGGAGAATCCATCAGCGCTAACTCAAGATCAGTCCGTTGATTTCTAATCGTCCGTTCCCAGCCATTAAACTCTTGAGGCATATTGACATATATGCGCTTAAGCAAATGAGCAAGTAAGGTTGTGAGGCGGCTTTTTATTTCCTTTTTATCTGATTTACCCAAGCTCTCAATTTCCTCTATCAAGTTTTCCAAGTCTACATGGTCAAAATCCCTAGCCTTGAGCTTAGCTATAGTTTCTTCAGTCCATAGCAAAAAATCTGTCTCATACAAAGATTTACGAGTTATAGCCTGTGTCATTTTGATTTTGCTCCTTGCGGATAGATGCGATCGCTTGATTTGCCATCATACTTGGCAGTATAGAATATAAATCTGTGTCTTCATCACGAATCAAGCAATCACCACAAGCAATCACAATGGACTTTGAGCCAGCTTACAGCCGCTATCCTCTTGCCTCAGTCAACCAAAGACTCGGAGCACTAATCATAGACTTTTTATGTTGTTGGTTTATATCAGAGCTAACTTTGTCTCTGCTATCAGTCACCTCATCTAGTCCCTTACGCTTCATTACATTTTTGGTGACTTGGTTTGTCTTTCGCGTATTTATCGCAGCACGCGCTCAAGGTCAAAGCTTTGGTAGATGGCTGATGAGTATTCGGGTCATTGATGCTGAATATGGAAAAACTGCTGGATTTGGAGCATTTTTTAAGCGTGAGATTTTTGTATTTATTTGTTCGCTATTTCTAATCGAAACAATTACCTCCACACTGATCGTATTTGCATGGATTCCTTTTGTTGCTGATGCTGCCTTTGCGATCGTTGATAACGAGAAACGTCAAGCCTTTCACGATCGCATTAGTAGCACGATCTCCATTCAAAGCCGTAAAGGATTTGCGATCGATCAAAAATTGGGCAAACTTTTTAATCAAGCAGGACAACAAGCCACCAAGATTTATCAAAGTCGTCAAGATCGCGATCTTTATGAAGATGACTATAGCGCTCCTCGTCCTAAACAAACCCCAAAACAAAAGCGCCGTCCTCGGACAAAATCTCGTCCACCCCAAGATTTTGATTTTGGCTCTAATTATGAAAGCGAATACGATCGCCCCTACACAGATCCCTATGCTGAACCATTAGATCCACCCAGAAATGCTTATAAAGGCGATGTTAAAGATTTTGATGATTGGAATAATGATGATGATTATGGCGATCGCCCAGACTCATATCAAGAGCCATATCAAGACGAACCACCAATTAAGCGATCGGCTCGTCGTCCTCGAAGGAAATGATTTTGTGGCGCGGCTTCGCCGCGCCACAAAACACGGGTAATACTTTTGGAGATACTCAAAGATGGTACAAGCCGCAGTTAAACCTTTCACTCTAGATGATTTTCTTGCCATGCCTGAGACTGAGCCAGAAAGTGAATATTTTGAAAAGGAGATAATTCAGAAACCAATGCCTAAAGGAAAACATAGCGCAATTCAAACAGAGTTTGCGGCAGCGATTAATGTAAATTTGAGATCAAAGCGTATTGCCAGAGCTTTCTCAGAATTGCGCTGTACTTTTGGCGGAATGTCAATCGTGCCAGATATATCAGTTTTTCGATGGGAGCATATAGTTCGTGACTCTAATGGCGAAATCGCTAATATTTTTGATGTCCCACCAGACTGGATGATTGAGATTCTCTCTCCTGATCAGCGTCAAACTAAATTAGTCAAAAAAATTCTATTTGCTCTGGAACATGGCACTGAAATAGCATGGTTACTTGATCCTGACGAGAAAGTAATCTTTATCTATAGGGCTAATCAAGCTTTGCAAATATACGATCGCCCCGAACAAGTTATACCAATGCCAGACTTTGCTAGTGATTTACAACTAAATGTAGAAACGGTTTTTAGTTGGCTAAGTGAATAAGTATCATTAAACCCAAAAAAGCTGATTCGCACGCAAAGCGTGCGAATCAGCTTTTTTGGGTTTAATGCTTGACAAATATTTCATGCGATCTTAAGAAAACAGGTTGCTTTCTGGTTGAAGGCGTAAACTTTCACTATTATCAACTTTCGTAAGTATTTATTTATGGATGTATCCCAAGGAAAATACTTGGCATAAGGATATTAGTTGATGCAAAAGATTCCGAGGAAAATCGCCAAGGATAAGATTAATGAGCTTGATACAGTTAATCTAAACAACTGCGATCACGAACCTATTCATATTCCCAACTATATTCAACCACAAGGCTTTTTACTGGCTCTATCTGATCCAGATTTGCGAATTATTCTAGCGAGTGAAAACGCGAGCGAGATTTTAGGAATATCAGTAACGGACTTACTCGATCACCCCTTAGATGACTTTATCATGAGCGATCGCGGTGATCTGAGCGTAGTGATTCGGGCTTGTCTTGATCAGAGCTTTGAACATATTAATCCATTAAATCTTTCGATTGTTAATGCCGATGGTATCGGATGTCCCTTTAATGGAGTTGTCCATCGTGCTCCTAGTGGCGAGATCATACTCGAATTAGAACCAGTAAAAGCAGATTCTAAAAGAGACTTTTTTCAATTCTATCGCCATATTAAAGCTACTTTGGCAAAAATGCAGACGGCGCAAAATCTCACTGCACTATGTGAATTAGTGGTTCAGGAAATGCGTGAATTGACAGGATTTGATCGGGTGATGATCTATCGCTTTCATGAGGGCGGCGATGGTTCAGTGATTGCCGAATCAAAACAGGAACATTTAGAATCTTTTTTAGGAATGCATTATCCTGACTCGGATATTCCTAAACAGGCTAAGCATCTTTACACACTTAATTGGCTGCGGGTGATTCCAGATGTAAATTATCAGCCAATAGGGCTAGTTACAACTGAGGAAACCTCCTCGCATCCCCTCGATATGAGCTATTGCAGCTTACGAGCTGTTTCACCTGTACATATTGAATATCTCAAAAATATGGGCGTAGCATCTTCAATGTCAGTTTCCCTAATTCAGCAGCAAAAGCTTTGGGGATTGATTTCCTGTCATCATCTTACGCCCAAACTTATTCCCTATGAAATTCGCACCGTTTGCGAATTTTTTGGGCAGTTAATGTCAACAGAGTTATTTACTAAAGAGAATAGCGAATACCTTGATTACAAATTGCATCTAAAAACAATCCAAGGTCAATTTGTAGAACGTCTGACCAATGTAACCATCTCCACCTTTGTAGAAGAAATTATCTCTGACCACGAAGCCTTGTTAGATCTGGTCGGAGCGGTGGGTTCGGCTGTGTGTGATGGTGACGACATCATCTTGATTGGTCAAACCCCTAATCAAGCAGCGATAAAGACTTTGCTACCTTGGCTGCACAATCTATTTAAGCAAGATATTTTTGTTACTGATAGTTTGTCTAGTCTCTATCCGATCGCAGAAGAGTATAAGGATGTGGCTAGTGGTTTGCTGGCGATGGCAATTTCTGAAGCCCAGAGTCAATATATTCTTTGGTTCCGTCCTGAGATATTGCAGACAGTCATTTGGGCAGGCAATCCTGACAAACCCAATCAAATAGAATCAGATGGTAGTTTGACGATATTTCCGCGCAAGTCTTTTGAAGCTTGGCAACAGACAGTCAGCGGAAAGTCTAACTACTGGCTCCCTTGCGAAGTAGAAGTTGTGATCGAATTGCGACGAGCCATCATTGACATCGTGTTACGTCAATCGGGGGAACTTGCTAATATCAACTTGGAATTAGAACGGATCAATAACGAACTAGATGCTTTTGCTTATATCGCATCCCATGATTTGAAAGAACCTCTGCGCGGTATTCACAATTACGCCACTTTTTTGTTGGATGACTATGGCGAAATCTTGCAGGGTGAAGGCGCTGAAAAACTGCACACGCTCGTAAGGCTAACTACCCGTATGGAATCACTCATCGAATCCTTGTTGAAATTTTCCCGCTTAGGCAGACAAGAGCTACAAATGGACTCGATCGATCTCAATCTATTATTGCGGAATGTGACCGAATTATTCAGCATGAATCCCCAATGGGACAAGTGCAAAATTCTCATTCCTCGATCATTACCAACAGTATTTGGCGATCGCGTTTTGATCGAAGAAGTATTTACTAACTTAATTTCTAATGCCTTTAAGTACAATAATAAGTCTGAAAAATGGGCGGAAATTAGCTGGATTGAATCTGATGGACAGCCCTATAACATTTTTACTTTTTATGTGCGCGACAATGGCATCGGCATTCGTGAAAAGCATCTAGAATCTGTGTTTCGCATCTTTAAAAGATTACATGCATCTAGTAAGTATGGAGGTGGCACTGGCGCAGGGCTAACCATTGTTAAAAAGATCGTCGAGCGTCATGGCGGTCAAATCCAAGTAGTGTCCACATTTGGCAAAGGAACGACATTTTCGTTTGCGTTACCAATTCACAATATGAGTACTAATCAATGATTTCACCTAAAGCGAAGCCCACTCTCCCACTCTCCCACTCTCCCACTCTCCCACTCTCCCACTCTCCCACTCTCCCACTATGAAACCTTACTCACAAAGGCTATTGACCTCAGCTTGGGATGACCTCACTCATCCTGTGATTATGATTGTTGAAGATAGTGATGAAGATTTTTATACCTTTTTGCGGGTCACTCAAAATATCGATTCATTTGTGCGATCGCAGTATAAGTTTTTACGATTTGAAGATGGGGATGAAGCGTTAGATTATCTATTTCGTCAAGGAGATTATCACACCCTAAATGCACCTCTGCCCGTTGGCATCCTGTTGGATCTAAACCTTCCTGGCACTGATGGACGTGACATCATCAAAAAGGTTAAGCAAACTCCACTTCTACAAATTATTCCTATTATTGTGTTGACTACTTCTAGTAGCGCTCACGATATTCAAACTTGTTACCGATATGGCGCAAATTCATACATGCTCAAGCCGATGGGCGTTTTAGAGATGCAGCAGACTGTGCAAATCATATTTCAAAATTGGTTCCAATTTACGGTTTTACCTAGTTATGGACAATTCATCGCCTGAGCCTATGACTTCTCTACATACCTCTACATCCGCCCCTCCATTGTTACAGACCAAAAGCAATGAGGAGTTAAATGTCCAAATTTCGCCTCCATCTACAAGCAAAACTTTGACCAAAATTTTGCTTGTAGATGACTCCGATATTGATCGCGATACTTATATCCGCTATCTAAAATCGGATACAGAGTACACCTATGAAATCATCGAAGCGGAAAACCTAGAAGATGGGCTAGAAATGTGGCGATCGCAAAGCCCTGAAATAGTACTGCTAGATGTGAAATTACCCGATGGAGATGGATTAGAGTTTTTAGAAAACCTTACCGCAGGACTTACCGATCAGCGATTGCCCGTGATCGTACTCACAGGACAGGGCGATGAACTGACCGCTGTACGAGCGATGAAACTAGGAGCAGCTGACTATCTAGGGAAAAAAGATATTACCGCAGTTTCGCTCTGTATTAGCATCTGTCAAGTACGCGATCGCAATACGCTCCACCAACAACTTGCGCGATCGCAACAAAAACAACAAGAACTCCTGCAAAACCTACAAACATATACAAATCAACTGCAAAAACGCGAAGTAGAACTCGAAAGACTATCTGAGAGACTTACCTTGTCCCTAAAATCTGGAGAGATTGGTTGTTGGGAATGGGAAATTGCCGAGAACACGATGCATTGGGATAAGCGAATGTATGAATTATATGCGGTTGCAGAAAACCCTAACCTTGATCTCTACAATAGCTGGTTAAACGCTCTCCATCCCGAAGATCGTGATACTGCTGAATCCCTAGTTCAACAGACCATCCTCGAAGAGGAAAAGTATGAGACTGAGTTTCGGATCATCCATCCCGATCAAAGTATCCATTTTATTCGAGCCTACGGAACCGTATTGCGAGATTCAGAAGGTATAGCTCAAAGGATGATCGGAATTAATTTTAATGTTAGCGATCGCAAAGAAGTCGAAGAACAACTGCTCCAAACTAATGAACAACTAATTAAAGCGACAAGACTCAAGGATGAATTTCTCGCTAATATGAGCCATGAGCTCCGCACCCCACTCACTGCGGTTTTGGGTATGTCAGAAATATTGCAAAAGGAAATGCTAGGCTCAATCAATGAACGTCAGCAGAAAGCATTAATTGCCATCAGAAAAGGAGGAAGACATCTACTAGAACTAATAAATGACATTCTTGACCTATCAAAAATCTCTTCAGGCAAAGTGGAGCTTGACCTTGAATCCGTCTCAGTGCAAAATGTCTGCGATTCTAGTTTGGTATATGTCAAGCAGCAAGCATTTCAAAAGCGTGTAGAAGTTTATAGCAATATTGCCCCGAATATCAGCAATATTCTGGTCGATGAGCGTCGCCTCAGACAGATTTTAATTAACCTCTTGGTCAATGCTGTAAAGTTCACACCCAAAAAGGGGAAAGTCAGTCTTTTAGTTTCTGTAGGCTGTGGTGAAATATGGCAAGGTGAAGCCACTGTTCCTAGTCAATTAAAAGATCAAGATTTGCCAATGATTCTATTTCAAGTTACCGATACAGGGATTGGCATTTCTAGTAAAGATTTACACCGACTATTTCAACCATTCGTACAGCTTGATAGCGGACTAAACCGTGAATATGAAGGCACTGGCTTGGGGCTAGTCATGGTCAAGCAGATTGCTGAACTCCATGATGGTCAGGTGATGGTCACAAGTGTGATCGGTCAAGGAAGTACATTTACCGTAGCTCTACCCTATCAAATGTCCGCATCTACCACGCGATCGCCTGAGCTGATCACGCCATTCTCATTACCTACCGCCAATTCAAAAAATGCGATCGCGCCGCTCATCCTACTTGTCGAAGACAATGAAGCGAATATTCAGACCTTCACGTCTTATCTAAATGCTTATGAATATCAAGTGGTCTTAGCCAAAAATGGTGAAGAAGGAGTTGCTATGGCAAAAACTCACCAGCCAGACATTATCCTGATGGATATTCAAATGCCTGTAATGGATGGACTAAGAGCAACTCAATTGATTCGAGCTGAACCGAAACTCGCCACAGTACCAATCATTGCCCTAACTGCAAGAGCTATGCAAGGCGATCAGGAACTTTGCATCAAGGCAGGTGCTAATCAATATCTCAGTAAACCCGTAGAACTAGAACAACTTGTCGGAATGATTGGACAGTTTTTAGAAATGTAAGCCCTTACAAAGTTGTGGAGATGCTGGCGCGTAATATCAATTCTCCAAAGAGCATTGAAGAATCAGTATGCAAAGAGTGTTTGTAACAAATGATCATCATCGAAAAGAATGATGATTAAAACTTTGTAAAGTTTAGTACAATACTTAACATACTCCTTGGTAAGTATTTAGACTTATTGACATGACACTAGACCAATTTCCTTGGCTTACCGCGATCGTCCTGCTGCCTCTCGTAGCTTCATTCCTAATCCCCATATTGCCAGACAAAGAAGGCAAAACTGTGCGTTGGTATGCGTTGGGTGTAGGCATCGCTGATTTTATTTTGATGTGCTACGCCTTCTGGAAGAACTACGATCCGAGCAGCGCGACATTTCAACTCGCGGAAAAGTACACTTGGATACCCCAATTAGGGCTTAGTTGGGCAGTTTCGGTCGATGGCATCTCCGCACCTCTAGTTCTACTGGCTGGACTTGTCACTACGCTATCAATCTTTGCAGCATGGCAAGTTAATATTAAGCCCCGCCTGTTTTACTTCCTGATGTTGGTGCTGTACGCTGCGCAGATTGGCGTATTTGTCTCCCAAGACTTACTGCTATTCTTCATCATGTGGGAAGTTGAGCTAATTCCTGTATATCTTCTCGTTTCGATTTGGGGAGGGCAAAAACGCCAATATGCAGCCACCAAATTCTTACTTTATACCGCCGCTTCATCAATTTTTATCTTAGTTGCTGGCTTAGCAATGGCACTCTATGGCAACAACCTCACCTTTGACATGGCTGAGCTAGCACTCAAGGATTTCCCTCTTGCTCTAGAACTTCCAGTTTATGCAGGTTTATTAATTGCCTTTGGTGTAAAGCTGGCGATTTTCCCACTCCATACTTGGCTCCCAGATGCCCATGGTGAAGCTTCATCCCCTGTATCAATGGTTTTGGCAGGTGTGTTGCTTAAAATGGGTGGCTATGGATTAATTCGCATGAATATGGGACTACTCGAACATGCCCATGTTTACTTTGCGCCAGTTTTAGCAATGCTTGGTGTGATTAATATTATTTACGGCGCAGTTAATTCCTTTGCTCAAACCAATATGAAGCGTCGCCTCGCTTTTTCGTCGGTTTCGCATATGGGCTTTGTCCTGATTGGTATCGCTTCTTTCACTGATTTGGGAATCAGTGGCGCGATGTTACAAATGATTTCTCACGGTCTGATTGCTTCTGTCTTGTTCTTCCTCGCAGGTGTGACCTACGATCGCACTCACACTATGTTAATGAACGAGATGGGCTATATCGGTAAGGTCATGCCCAAGGTATTCGCCTTATTTACTGTCGGAGCATTGGCATCTCTTGCTCTCCCTGGGATGAGTGGTTTTGCTAGTGAAATTGCTATCTTTGTTGGTATGACTTCCAGTGATGTCTATAGTTCTACCTTCCGCACAGTAACAGTGTTTTTAGCTGCTGTTGGCGTGATTCTCACACCGATTTATCTACTCTCAATGTTGCGTCAGATTTTCTACGCTTCCGATGCAAATCCTACCTGCGATATCAATCCCTCCTGTGATATCTCTGATATCAGCCTCAAAGCACAAGGTAATCAGGAAGTAGTTTGTTTTGGTACAAGTTGCGTTTTGCCTAGCGAAGCTGATTTTAGCGATGCTAGACCTCGCGAAGTATTTATTGCGGTTTGCTTCTTAGTTCCCGTCATTGCGATCGGTGCTTATCCTAAAATGGCAACCAATCTCTATGATGCAACTACAACAGCCATCAATTCGCAAATGCGGCTTGCCCATGAGCAAGTTGCTCTGATAAAGAATAATGAAACTTTTGCTGTACAACCTTCTTTCCCTAGCCTTTCTGAAGTTAAGGCTAAGACAGTTTTAGCAAATAAGTAGAAGTTCTCAGCAATCTAAAACATAAAACAGCGCACATATGTGCGCTGTTTTATGTTTTAGATTGGTTTGAATTTTATACCCCAACCCGAGTTGCGGCGCTTCGCGCCGCAACTCTGATTGGGGTTTTACAGCAATTGCCGAGCCAACAAGCCACAAGAAAAAAAATGAAAGCGTTGCTTCGCAACGCTTTCATTTTTTTTCTTGGTTTGGGTTTTAGCACAAAGCGCTTTAAGTCTTAAATAGAGTGACTAAAGCTTTCAATCCATAATAGTGTCGTCGCACTTTTGTAGATTGAAAAACAAACAATGGCTAAGCCATTGTTTGTTTTGGCATTAGTTGCGGCGGGTTCTGGGAACTTGACGTGTAGCGAGATCGCTCTCATCTAAAATTTGCTTGACTTGAGGTTGAGACAACACAATTTTCACATCGGCAATTAAGCGATCGCCCCAGAGATTTTCCACAAGATAGGGAATTTTGCCATAGCGAGGATCGATTTTCATCGCTTCAACGCCTAGCTGAATTGCTTTATCGCGATCGCCTTTGCGATAAAAGGCAGTAGCAAGCGCAAGGGTTGGCTCAGCGGCGAGAAATTCGACTTTCTCAGCTTGTTTGAGAGAGGTTTGCCATTTGGCGATAGCCTGATCGACATTGCCGCGCTCATACTCAACTAGACCGATATTATTTGTCGCGGCCCAAAACTTGGTGTCAATGACTAGAACATCGTTATAGATCGTAACGGCTTCGTCGTAACGTTTAGTCAAAAAGTAAGCATTACCTAGATCAAACATTGCCGTAGCAGCTTTTGGATCAATGGTTAAGCCCTGTTTGAGATTACTAATTGCTTCAGGATAATTTTTATTACGGAGATAAGCTGCCCCCAGACTAAATAAGATCGTTGGTTCGTCTTTTTTGAGTTGATGAGCCAAAGTTAATGAGGCGATCGCTTCAGCATACCGCTCTTTACGGAGATAGATACTACCGAGAATGCCCTGAGTTTGAAATGCTTTGGGCGCTAGCTGAACGGCTAGACGAGCGCGAGGCAAAGCTAATTCATATTGCTCAAATTGAGCAAGTTGCGCAGCTTCTCTTGCCAAATTGAGCGCTTGCTCTTCTAAGTTGCCAAAATTAATCCGCGTTGTATGGGGCAGAAGAGCTTGAGCGCGTATTGGAGAGGCTCCAACGCTAACTGATGCAAGTATTGCCAGCAACCAAATTCGATAACGCACAGGTATAACTCTTACCAATTGTGAATATTGTGAATATACTTCAAATGATAGCGCTTCTTTATAAAAACCGATTTTTGGTTTGCGCGAAGCTCAGAAAATTAGGGAGAGGCGCTTTGCGCCTCTCCCTAATTTTCTGGGCTTTAAAGATTTTTTGAGTAGCGATGCTTGCTAGAATATCTCTAGAATATTGTTTGATTAATAAATCATATTTAAGAAAACTGCCATGGACTTCGTAACTTCCCTATTTTCCAGCATTAATTTTCAGCTGATTTTTCAATTGACCTGCTTGGCTCTGATTGTCATTTCTGGTCCCGTCATCATCTTTTTGTTATCAGCGAACAGTGGCGATTTGTAATTAAGCAACAAAAAAGAGGACGGTGCAACGCACCGTCCTCTTTTTTGTTGCTTAATGGCTAAGTCATTTTGTGTTTTGGTGTTATTTGGCTGTAGCTATAGTAGACACACGGCTGGAAATACTAGTTATAAAGTCAACAAAGAATCGATCGCCTTGTAATGCTGTAAATGTCTTTTGACAAATTTGTTGCAGAGTTTTGAGCATCGCAGGATTAGAGCTAATCGCAGATTGGGTTTCAGGTTGCTGCTCTAGGTACTCCACAAAGCTCATGCCACCAATATGAGTTAGATAGGCGGCAGTAACTGCTTGCATGGAGCCACCGATCGCATAGGTGATGGCATTAACTTTAAAGAAAGAAGCGATCGCGGAAGTTGCAATTTCGATACAACCAAGTTGCATTAATTGCTGGGCTATGGTCATGGCAAATTGCTGGGCTTGTTGGAAATTTAGGGGGCGATCGTAGATTTTGGCTAGATCGATCAACATTTGTGTATTAATTGCAGCTCCAGCTAGTAAATCGATCGCAGGAATTGGGTTAGCAAAGACCGTAGTAGCAGCAATTAATTGATAGCGATTGATGATTATGGCTGCATCTTGGCGACGTTCTTGATGAATTGTGCGATTGATTTCTTGCAACAAATTTTTGATTTGCAGATGAGTGTTGTGTATTAGCAAATCTTCCCACTCGTTAGAAAGAATTTCTTCGATACGTTCTTTCAAGGGCTTCACGTCTGGCGGTACATCTTCCAACCATTCTTGGATCGCGTCATGACGCTCAGAAGCTTCAGTATTAGCATATTGCCGCACCTTAATTGGGCTAGGTTGGGCTGCGATCGCCACAATATCCGTAGCTGCTAAAAAATGTTGTGTGCGATCTTGCAGCTTCGCTAATATATGTTCGCGATCGCTTGGCAAATATAAGTCCGTCTTGTTAAACGCCAGAATTACGCGCTTACCCAATCCTGCAAGACGATCAAGTTCGCAATATTCGCTATTCGTTAAATCTCCTGCGGTCACAAAAATCATCAGATCGGCATTTTGAGCTATTTGCAGAGCTTCTAGTTCCCTCTGTTGCCCCACTGCACTCATTTCCTGAGTCCCTGAAGTATCCAGCAAGGAAATTTGACGCTTTACTTTGTTTTCACTATGAATTGGGGTAATGCCAACGGGTGAAAAGTCGATACCTTGATAAGCGTATTCCTGACGGGCGATTGTAGTGCCAATTGCTGCACCAGTTTTACCCGCCTTGCGTCCTAACAAAGCATTAATTACTGAGGTTTTGCCTGCGGAGCCTGTGCCGAAAACAACGATCCGAAAATGATTTTTTTGGAGGTTACTGGTAATTTGTTGCGCTTGCTCATCTAAAGTAGCTCGCTTACTGATGTCAGCAATTTTGGCGATCGCCTTTTGCGCTTGCTGCAATTCTTTAAATAAGTAACTGCGATCGATTACTTGCGGCTGCTCTAAATCTGAAGCAAAGCTTTTTCGCACATTCACAAACAAAAGTGTGCCGCCGATCATCATCGTGGTTGTGCTTAGTAAATGCCAGTCATGCTCCAATGAAAATAGCCCATTGGCGATCGCGGCGACACTGACAATTCCTAAACCTATCAACAAATTTTTTGGCAAATTTTTTGGCATACTTTTGCTAGATAAGGCTGTGCGATAGTTCAGCATTCACAACTTACTTTTGAAAATTTAATCTTAAGTATCTTAAGCGTACAGTTTTACCATAAGCGTCAAGACAGCAATAAAAATTTTATAGCAATCTCCGACCGAAAAATCAGAAGTGATAATTAGAGACCCTGCTGCTGTGAGAATATTGCTGTTGGAGATTTCCAAAAGAAAATATACATATGTGTAGGGGCAGGTTTAGCCACAATTCAATGGTTTATCCATAAAGCTCTTCCAAAACCTGCCCCTACAGTGATTTTCTTCACTTTTCGTCAAGACCCGTCATAAATTTTAGATAAAGGCAAATGCTCAACGGAACGAATATATTTTTGATTGGGATGATGGGTGCAGGTAAAAGCACTGTCGGCAAACACTTAGCCCAAAAATTAGGTTACAACTTCTTAGATACAGATCCACTCATTGAGAAATGTGCGGGGAAACCAATTCCTGAAATTTTCGCCAAAGATGGAGAAGATACATTTCGAGATCTTGAACAGCAGGTGCTTTCGCAGGTTTCCGCCTATACCCGTCTAGTTGTAGCTACAGGTGGTGGTATTGTCATGCGATCGCTTAATTGGTCGCATCTCCACGATGGCATTGTTGTTTGGATTGATGTACCGATTGAGACTTTGCACAAGCGTCTCAAAACTGCATCTGAGCAGCGCCCACTTTTGCAGACTGCCAATCCCTTGCAAACCCTCAATGATATCTATAGCCAACGACGCGATCGCTATGCTCAAGCTGATATATCGATCATGGTCACGGCAAATGAAACAAGCGAAGCTGTGTGCGATCGCTTATTTGAGATGATCCAAACTCGAATTACCCCCGATCGCCTTAAATAAATCGAACAATAAAACAACAAGGTTGCGCCCTTCAGGGGTGCAACCTTGTTGTTTTTGGTCTATAGGCGGTGATTCCCACCATCTATAGTTTCTAGGTTTGCGATCTCAATCTTAGGAGTGCTAAGATGATTTTTTCAATTTGACAAAAACTTGGCTTTGCATAAGCTCAAGAATAACTGTGCAAGTGGAACAAGAGTGATTCAATAAGCATCAACACTCTTAAAAAGTTGGGACTAACCGAAAATTTTAGTGCTGATATGACACCATCATCCCCTTCTCGCATACCATCCATGGATAATATCGCAACGATTGATGTAATTGCTGAGAGCGAATCTTCAAGCGAATTTCCGTCTGCTAAGCACAACAGTACAGTCCCAGCTTTATCTAGTTTTCCAGATAGTACTGACAAGAGTTCCAGTGCTTTAGCAGTAACCAGTGAAGGTAACTTTGCCTCTGTTCTTGCGCCACTTACTCCCGAAAAATTTAGTCAAGTTGTTAGTGATGTTGAGCAAAGATTGCGGATCGTCAATCAAACCCTCGGAATGCTTAACACCGACTTCGATGTGATCCTCGATGAAATGCTGCAAGCGATTCGCGGCAAAATTGGTGAGCTACTTTCAGCCGATCGCACCACAATTTTTTTATTAGATGCTGATAAAAACCAATTATGGACAAATGTGACTGGTGAAGATGGCAAAAATATTGAAATTCGGATTTCGACTGAGCCAACCAGCATTGCGGGTGAAGTTGCGACCTATGCTCACATCGTCAATATTCCCTTTGATTTTTTTGACGATCCGCGATCGACTCAAGCTAAAAAGCAATTTGAGCGGACTGGTTATCGCACCTACTCCATGCTCGCCATGCCACTTTTGAACGATGACGATCAACTAGTTGCTGTGGTGCAGTTAATCAATAAGTTAAGAGTTAATGATCCCACTATCCCGCTTGAAGATAGCGTCGATAGGATTGGGTTTACTGAGGAAGATCAAGCACTATTTGCTCAGTTCGCTCCATCGATGCGCCTAATTTTAGAAAGCTCTCAGGCTTTTTATTCGGCAGCTCAAAAACAACGCGCCGCCGATGCGCTCATGAAAGCTGCCATGTCTCTAGGACAAAGTTTAGACTTAGAGACAACCCTTAAGAAGGTGATGGATGAAGCCAAATTATTGATGAATGCCGATCGCAGTACTTTGTGGCTAATTGATCGCGATCGCAATGATCTCTGGACACAAATAGTTGATCAATATGGATTAACCAAGGAATTGCGAGTACCGATGGGCGTAGGATTTGCAGGGCGAGTTGCAACTACTGGTGAAGTCTTAAATATTCCCTTTGATCTTTACGAACATCCTGATGCTGCCAACTCCAAAAAATTTGATCAAGCAAATGGTTATCGTACCTGTAGCCTTCTTTGTATGCCGATTTTCAACTCTAACAAAGAGCTAATCGGGGTGACGCAATTAGTTAACAAAGTTCAGCGTGGCGATTTTCCTGAATACGATCCCAACACTTGGCCATCTTCTCCCGATCGCTTCAAAGCTAGTTTTAATAGCAATGATGAAGATTTCATGAAAGTCTTCAACGTTCAAGCAGGTGTGGCGCTAGAAAATGCCAAGTTGTTTGCTAAGGTCAAGCAAGAACAGCAAATGCAAAAAGACATTTTGCGAAGTCTCTCCGACGGGGTCATCTCCACCGATAGGCATGGCAAAGTTATTGCGGCAAACGAACGCGCCTATGATTTATTGGGCATGGGAGAGGAACTGCTTGAGGGTCGCTCAGTCTACGAACTGATCAATATTGAGACCGCCAACTTCACGAAATGGTTTGACACCAGCTTGGGCGGTGGTGACGAAAAAAGTCGTAAGCAATATTATCCCGATCAAACTCTGCGCTCCACTGATGGGGAACAACACAGCATCAACATTTCGATCAATACGATGTCGGAGGGCGACGAAGGTGAAGGTGTGCGCGGGGCGCTAGTGGTCATGGAAGACATTAGCCAAGAGAAGCGACTCAAGAGTACGATGTATCGCTATATGACCCAAGAGCTAGCCGAACAGCTTTTGGCTGGTGGTGATGCCAAAATGGGTGGCGATCGCAAGGAAGTTTCAGTTTTATTCTCAGATATTCGCAGCTATACCACGATTACGGAATCTCTTGCCGCTGAAGATGTGGTAATGATGCTGAATGAATATTTTGAAACGATGGTAGAGGCAGTATTTAACTACAAAGGCACGCTCGATAAATATATTGGTGATGCCATCATGGCGGTATTTGGTTCACCTTTACCAATTCCTGATCATGCATGGATGGCTGTTCAAACTGCGATCGATATGCGCCACCGTTTAAAAGAGTTTAATATCAAGCGCATCGAGCAACTGAAGCCCAAAAATCAAAAAGAAATTGATATGGCAACGATTCGCATCGGTATCGGGATTAACTCGGATACGGTGATTAGCGGTAATATTGGCTCCACACGACGAATGGAATTTACAGCGATCGGTGATGGCGTAAATCTTGGCTCAAGGCTAGAGGGTGCAAGCAAGCAATATGGCACAGATGCGATCATTAGTGAGGCGACGTACAAACTTTGTGGCGATCGCATTTGGGTACGCGAACTCGATTGCATCCAAGTCAAGGGCAAAAATCAACCCGTTGGCGTGTATGAATTAATTGGCTTAAAATCTGATCCCCTCGATCCAATCCAAGCTCAGATTATTGAGTATTATCAGACAGGGCGTGAAAATTACCTTGCGCGTGATTTTGCTGCTGCTACGAAAGCATTTGTTGACGTTCTCGCTCTGGATCGGCACAATAAAGCTGCAAGTATCCACATCACTCGTTGCAACCATTTTCTGACCAATCCACCCGAAGACGAATGGGATGGCGTATGGAGAATGACTGAGAAATAAAAAAAGGTAGTCCTAAAAAAAAGATAGGAGGTGCAAAGCAACTCCTATCTTTTTTTTGGTAATTAAAACCAAAATTCAGTCAGGTTTTTTAAATCTGAAAATGGCTACGCCATTTTCAGATTTGGGATAAATTCACTACAGGACTTGGTTTTGCTGTTACATTGTTTTCAAGTATCGTGATTATCTTGTACAGCGTTCGTAGATTTTATGGCAAAGCAAGGGCAGCAACAGCTAGATTTTGGGTTGGAGTCTAACGGGGGAAATATCATACCGACCTCATTGCATACAGAAATGCAGAGATCGTACCTAGAGTACGCGATGAGCGTCATTGTCGGTCGTGCTTTGCCCGATGCCCGTGATGGGCTTAAACCTGTGCATCGCAGGATTATTTATGCTATGCATGAGCTTGGACTAGTTCCAGAGCGACCATTTCGTAAGTGCGCCCGCGTCGTTGGGGATGTATTGGGCAAATATCACCCTCACGGCGATCAATCGGTTTACGATGCCCTAGTGCGCTTGGTGCAAGACTTTTCTAGTCGATACCCATTACTGGCGGGACATGGCAACTTTGGTTCCGTGGATAATGACCCTGCGGCTGCTATGCGTTATACCGAATGTCGCTTGGCGGCGATCGGCAATGAGGCGATGCTGAGCGAAATCGAAGAAGATGTTGTTGATTTTGTCGATAACTTTGATGGCTCAGAGCAGGAACCTGCGGTTTTACCTGCCCAGTTGCCGATGCTATTGCTCAATGGCTCCACAGGGATCGCCGTAGGCATGGCGACCAATATTCCGCCGCATAATTTGAGTGAGGTGGTTGATGGCGCGATCGCCTTAATCGATAACCCTAATTTGTCCGATGAACAGTTATTGAGCTTAATTCCCGCACCTGATTTTCCAACAGGTGGAATCATCATGAATCAAGATGGTGTGCGTGAGGCATATCTAACTGGGCGTGGTAGCGTCACGATACGTGGGGTGGCGGCAGTTGAACAATTTGGCGGCAAAGGTACAGGCAAACGCCAAAAACTTGCCATCATTGTTACTGAATTGCCTTATCAGGTGAATAAATCAGCATGGATCGAGAAAATTGCTGAATTGGTAAACAATGCCAAAATTGATGGGATTTCGGATATTCGTGATGAGAGCGATCGCGCAGGAATGCGAGTTGTCATTGAACTAAAAAAAGATATTTCCCCAGAAGTCATTATCGAGCAGCTATATCGTCAAACTGCTCTGCAATCAAATTTTGGCGTAATTCTCTTAGCGCTCAAAGGTTCTTTACCAAAGCAGATGTGCCTGCGTGAGCTGCTGCAAGAATTTCTAGCTTTTCGTGAAGAAACCCTTGCTAAGCGTTTTCGTTATGAATTGAAGAAAGCGGAAGAGAAATCGCATCTATTAGAAGGACTAGTGATAGTTCTCCAAGATATTGATCGTTTGATCAGGATTTTGAGATTTGCAAATAATAGCGCTCTTGCTAAAACTGATCTCCAAACAGAATTTGCACTATCTGAAACCCAAGCTGAAGCCATTCTCTCTATGCCTTTGCGTCGGATCACTGCCATTGAGCAACAAAAGATCCGCGAAGAATTAGAAACTTTGCAGCAACAAGTTACTCGGTTAGAGAGACTACTGGGCGATCGCCGAGAGTTGATGAAATATCTCAAAAAAGAACTACGCGATCATAAAAAAAGACATAGCGATCAGCGACGGACTCGCCTCGCATGGGAATTACTTGAAAATCAACAAGTTATCAATGTTTCTCCAAGTGATGATCCAGAACCACCAAAAGAAACCTCGAAAAGAGCTAAATCTAAAAAAACTGAAGGAGAAATCCAGATTCAGCAAACCCTTGAGACTGGGAAAGTAACTGAGGAAATCACCGAAAAAACAAGCGATCGCAAATCCTCTAAATCATCAAATAATAAGCGACCTAACCTCGTAGAAGTCCCTCTCATCTCACTGACAACTGAGCTAAACATTCCGATTGCAGAACCGCAGGATATTACAGTTCAGATTACTCATAAGGGCTATATCAGAGGGTTTGAGAGTAATTCTAGGGCTTCACAATCTGCGGATTTAGGCGATGATGTTACGATCGCATCCTATGACACCCGTAGCGATCGCGAAATGGTCGTCATGACCAGCACAGGTAGGGTCTTTCCTCTAGCGCTTGCGCATGTGCCAATTGTCAAAGGTAAAGGACGGGCTACTCCTTTAATTACGCTATTGCCTGATAACACCGATCGCATCGTGTCGCAGTTTGTCTGGGAAAAAAATGCCGAATCGACTGAAGGTTTGGTCTTGCTTTCTACACAAGGTAAAATCAAGCGATCGCCGCTTTCAGAATTTGCTGACATGACTGCAAGGGGATTAATTGCCGCCAAATTCAAAGATGATGATGCGCTGTTCTGGGCTGATATTGTCGGTTTAGAGCAAGACCTCGCGATCGCCACCTCCGCAGGTCGGATTTTACGACTCAAAGCTGATGAGACTCAAATTCCTACTGTGGGGCGATCTGCGGCTGGAAATATTGCTTTGCGTTTGGGCAGCTCAGAAACTCAAATCGGAGTATCGGTTCTGGATTTGCAAGCTAATCCTAATTCAGAATTGATTTTAATTACTGCCGAGGGTTTTGCTAAACGGATAGCCGCTGCAAATATTCGATCTGCAATTAGAGGCGCGATCGGTTCGCAATGCTTCAAGTTCCAATCACGAGCCGACAAATTAGTCAGCATGACTGCGATCGCTAAGCCTCGTCTAGATCTGCCAGTCACTTTCTTGATCGGTCAAGAAGGCGACATTGGTTTAAGAACTGTACAAATGCCTTTGGGCGCGATTCCTTTAGAGTTACCCAATAGTCAAGGACGTTCGATTTTTGCTGGTGAAAGTGATTTAGTGCGATCGGAAAAAGTAATTCGCGTAGTTGCAAAATAAATGAGAAAGCCTCGCTGAGCGAGGCTTTCTCATTTAAGGGTTTTAAAATCACAGAATGGAAATGCCATTCTGTGATTTTTATGTAAATTTGGCTAAGCTAGCAAAGCGTCAAGCTTACCCTTAGAATCTAGCGCATGGATAGCATCGCAGCCACCAATATGCTGATCGTTGATAAAAATTTGTGGGACAGAACGCTTGCCATCAGACCCTCTAGCTACCATCGCCGATCGCGCCGCTTCGTCTCCATCAATCACATATTCTGTATATTCTACGTTTTTCTTGTCGAGCAAATGCTTTGCCCTTATACAGAAGGGACACATGCGCCATGTATAAATCTCAACCTTTGCCATAACAATTTCCTAAACTTGTCTAACTTAAGATATTTTAACAAATCGTAACCGTTTAATTGCGATCGCGAGATGGTGTTGGTGCAGAACTAGGCGAAGTAGTTGGAGAAGGCTTTACATCTGGCGATGGTGCGGCTGTTGGCGATGGAGATGCTGATGGGTCAGGTAGAACTGGTATTTTAGATATTACTTCTTCAGGATGGCTCGGCGGAATCCCTTCGCTGACAATAATGTCCTCAATTACAGTCTTGACAATGGGAGCTGCAACAGTAGAACCAAATGCATCTGCTCCAACAGGTTCATCAATCACTGCCAACACCACATAACGTGGCTCCTTCGATGGAAAAATACCAACAAAGCTAGTGATCTTAGCATTGATATAACCGCCACCAGTAGTTGAAGCCTTTTGAGCAGTACCAGTTTTACCAGCAATCCGATAACCAGGAATACGTGCAGGTAAACCAGTACCCTTCTCGACAACATTAGTCATCATTTCCACAACCCTCTGAGCCGTGGCAGGCGAAATAACCTGCCGAGGTGTTGGTAACTTCGGCTGATAATACTCTTCGCCTTCATCATTAATTAAACCTTTGACCACATGGGGCGTGAGTAACTTACCACCACTGGCAAGAATGCCATGCAATTGAATCATTTGAATCGGTGTGAGCGAAAATCCCTGACCAAAAGAAGCTGTTGCTGGCTCGATCACATATTCTATGAACTGCTCTTGCGGCTTGAGCGCACTGGCGGTTTCCGATGGCAGATCGATACCAGACATATCTCCTAAACCAATCCGCTCTAGCCAACCATAATAAACTGATGGCTTCATGCGCTGGATGATATGCACCATGCCCACATTGCTCGATCGCTCTAGGATTTGGCTAATACTCAGAGGTCCAACTGCACCAACTTGCTCATAGTCAAAGTTAGCTACGGGCCAGCCACCAATAGTTAGCGCCCCTTCATCATTAAATACGGTGTCTGTTTGAATTGCTCCTGCTTCGAGTGCGATCGCAACATTAAGCGGTTTAAATGTTGACCCTGGTTCATATAAATCTGAAACAGCCCAATTTTTGAAGAGTTTGACATCGGACTCATAATAGCGATTTGGATCATAAGTTGGCTCAGTCACTAGTGATAGCAACCCACCATCCCTGGCATCCATAACGATCACCGAACCACGTTTTGCGCCAAACTTGACCATTTGCTGCTTGAGGCTCTGCCTAGCGGTGCGTTGAATCCGCGAATCAATTGTCATTTGTAAGCTAGTGCGATCGCTTTGCAGCATTCCCACAGGCATACGATTAGGGATGAACTTGCCATTACCATCTTGAGCAACTAATGGTGCTTGGTCAGTGCGCTCTAATAACTTTTCTTGACTAAGCTCGATTCCTGCTTGACCACGATGATCGACATTCACATAGCCGAGTAGTTCCGCAGCCAGATCCTGCTGTGGATAGAGTCGATGGCGCTGCTTAATTAGATCTAAACCATCAAGGCGCAAATTAAAAATGCGATCAGCATTTTCTTCGGATAGCCAATATTCCACCTGAGTAGAAGTGGTATCGCGCGTGAGGATACTGAGCAATTTATCGGCGGGTCGTCTGAGGATCGGCGCAAGTTTTTCGGCGATCGCCTCAGGCTTTTCTTTGTAAAGATGGGGATGGGCAAATAATGTGTATACAGGGCGATCTAAAGCTAAAACTGTACCTTTACGATCAGTTATGGTGCGACGAGGAATAAATGGGCGCAAGGTAAACATTTGCTGCCGTCGAGCCTTGTCGAGTAAATCAGGCGATATGACTACCTGTAAGTACACTAATCGAACAATTAACCCAATCATCGATAGTGCCAGAATCATCCAGACTAGAACAGTTCGACGCTTGAATAGATTAATAGTGGCAAGATCTTTGGGCAGAAGCGATGGGATCATGAATATATTTGGGCGAAATTCTTAGAGAAATTCTTAACTAAGCTCTTGGCATAGTTGGCGGAAGCGATCGCCACGTTGCTCGAAGTTGGCAAACTGGTCAAAGCTAGCACATGCAGGCGAGAATAGCACAGTTGGCAAAGGCTGGCTAGGGTGATTATGGGCGCGACTATGGGCAATATGTGCTGCATGTTGGACAGCCTTTTCGAGAGTTTCTACGATTTGATAGTTTATAAAACCTACGTCTTTGAGCATTTCGGCAAATAATGGCGCAGCTTCACCTATTAATAGGACACTGATTGCTCTTTGATGGATTTGCTCCAGCCATGCAGTGGCATCACCTTGCTTTGGCTGACCGCCAGCAATCAATACAACAGGTGTGGGCACTGCTCTTAATCCCACTTCGGCAGCATCATAATTTGTTGCTTTGCTGTCATTAATAAAAGCTATGCCTTCATAAAAGCAAATGTGTTCAAGGCGATGTGGGACTCCTTGAAAACTGGAGATGGCAAAATCGATATGTTTAGAGTCAATCTCTGCAAGCTTTGCAGCTGCCACCGCCATCAATAAATTTTGGCGATTGTGCTTACCCAAAAGCTGCCAATGGGAGATCGGGAAAACATCCTCACCACGAAATCTCACCCATTCATCTTGAATACAAGCACCATCTGCGATCGCCTCGACTACCTGCTCATCAAGCCCTGTCCAGATTGCTTTTGGCCACATTGCTGCACCAAAATTCACCAAATACGGATCATTACCATTGATGATTATGTTGGCTGATTGATCAATTAAACTAGCCTTGATATCACGATATGCTTCAAGGGTATAGTGGCGGTTGAGGTGATCGGGCGTAAAGGTTGTCCAGATACCGATTTGGGGCTTGACCGTTTTTGCTGATTCGATCTGATAGCTGCTCAGTTCGGCAATAATCCAATCAGGATCAAGTTTTTGTTGTAATACCTGCAAAGCTATTTCACAAGCGGGAAACCCAATATTGCCGCAGGCGATCGCCTTTAGCCCCGCAGCTTGAAAAATCGCCGCTGTAAGTGATGTAACCGTAGTCTTCCCATTAGTCCCTGTGATGCCTACCCAAGGGATATGTTTGAGATAGCGCCAAGCAAGTTCGATCTCCCCAATCGTATCAATACCAAGTGCTCTAGCCTGTTCAACTTCCAGCCGATCCCAAGGAACCCCTGGACTAATAGCTACAAGATCTACACTTTGCCCAGATTCAATTAATTTGGCAAAGTCAGGAAAACCGCCAAGTTCAACTATTATGCCTTCTGATTCTAAAGCTTGTTTTCGTTGCTCTAAGCTAGGACTATCACTACTATCACTAATTATCACTTGCCAGCCATCAGCTTTAAGCAGTTTTGCGGCAGATATCCCTGACTGTCCTAGTCCCAGTACATACGCTTGATGCATGGCGATCGCTTGATTGATAAATTTATTAAATTAAAAAGTTAATAGTCAAGGATACAGGAACTTGTGTATAGCAAAAACCAAAATTGATTTTGTTGAGAGGCTGCATTCGGTAAACTTTCAACAAAATAAATTTTTATAATCAGGATTACTGGCTTTTATAACTCTCATTATAAAAATTGGTTTTTTGAAAGCATGCCTAAGGCATGCTTTCAAAAAACCAATCTTGTTGTTTCCAGCGCTTTTGGCGCTGGAAACAACAAGATTGGTTTCATTTATTCAAAATTGCTGCTTTATTTTTTTATTTTTGACATTGTTGCGAAGCACACTCAAGAGTCACGGCAGGAAGCGGTATGTTGTTAATATCTTTTAAAAGATAAGCTAATTTACGGGTTACTGAGAAGCAAATCGCATAATTAGCTTATCTTTAAAGCTTATCTTTGAATATTTCTAAATTGTTGAATATGTTTATATATGGCGAATAGACCTCCCTTTTCAAGCAAAAAAGCTAATGCAAAAAGAAAGAGGAAGGTTGCCGTTGCTGGGACCCCTATATCCAGACAAGCTTCAAATAAGAGCAGTTGGTTAAATAATTTACCGATAAGCTTCAAAATTCTCTTTGCAATTGGTTCAACTAGCTTTTTACCGTTAGTTGGCTTTGCGATCGCCTTTTTGTATTTGAATAGCCACCTTTCAGCAATTGTTAACCAAGAAGCTCAAAGGCAACTATCCGATGCCACATTATTTGTGTTTGGCTTAGGGACTATTTTGATTGTGATTAGTTCGTCACTTGGTTTATTTATTGGCAATACTCTCAGCAAGAGAATTCAAGGTCTAGAAGCGATCGCTAAGCGATATGCCACAGGAGATTTTGGCACAACTGTTGAGATTGGCGCTAAGGACGAAATCGGAAAGTTAGCCGAGGTCTTTAGCCAGATGACGTTTAACCTTGCTCAAACTAAACAAGATCAATCCACTGCTCAGATTGAATCCGAAGCCCAAAATGATATTTTCCAAGATGAAATTTCACATCTACTGGATGTAGTTTCGGAGCTAGAGATGGGGGATCTAACTGCTAAGGCTGAAGTTAGTCCCTATGCGACGGGTTTGATTGCAGATACGCTCAATCGTCTCTCAGAGCAGCTAGCTGAAGTACTTGCAGCAGTGTTGCAGACTGCACAGCAAGTAACTCTTCGCACTGATCGCCTTGAGAAATTAGCGATCGCGGTATCCCAAAACGCTGAACAACAGGAAGCCTTGGTGGTGCAAGCCCGTTTAGGTATTGAAGATGTAAACCAACTGGCTCAAGATGCAGCCCAACTTGCGATCGCCGCAAATAGAGCTGTGCAAAGGGTGCGATCAGCAGTGGGTCAAGGGGAGGAGCAAATTATTTACTTGACTGCTTCGATTGAGTCTCTGCAAGCTGCGACTGTGCAAATGGTACAAAGGATTAAAAATCTAGGAGATTTCGTAACTCTTGCTAAACAATTTGTGCTAGATCAAAAACGATTGGCTTCTTTAACTCAAGTTTTGGCAACCAATGCCTCAATGGTGGCAACGCGAGCGCTAGAACAGCGAGATCCTGAACAATTTGTCTCTGTGGCAAGAGAATTTGAAGCGATCGCATCGCAGGTCAATAACTTGGCTACCCAAACCAATCAGGGGCTAGTGGCTTTACAACAACGAACAGGATTTGTTGATGTAGTCGTGTCGGGGATTGATCAAGACGTTCGCGATGTGAATAGCCTTGTGTCGGACTTTACAAATAGTGTGAATAGTTCAGAGCAGTCGTTTACTAATATCGCAACTGTAACTGAAGAGTTATCTGAAATTGGTGTAGCAGTTACGGATTCTTCCCAATCAATCGCTGAAGCCGTAAAATTTAGCTTGGCTTCGATTCAAGATATTGAATCGATCGCCGAACGCTCTGCTTCTCAAGCGCAGTTTACTCGCGATCAATCTGGCAAGATGGGAATGCTAGCCCGTCAGTTACTAGAAAGGGTGCAGTTTTTCCGTTTACCGCCAATGCTGGAAACAGAGGACATGGAAATTGACGAGATGGAGTCTCTTGAGATTGAGGGATTTCAGGTTGTGAGCTAATGTTCGAGCAAAAATCGTCATAACACAAATTGATAGCGAATATCGAAATAATGCCAAATCCTGAATTTGATGATTTACAATTGCAAGAAGAACTGCGTAATCTATTTGAATTAGATACGCAGAAGTATTTGCAATTATATGTGGATACAGTACATCAGCTAAATGCTGCCAATTGGCGCGAAGATATTCAGCAGCTATATCGATGTGTACATACGATTAAAGGAGGTTCTGTAACTGTAGGATTTCAAGCTGTACTGCAAGTTTCGACCATATTAGAAGATGTACTGTCCGATTTGCGCTATCTTGACGTTGCGCCACCTTTAGCTGATGGTGAATTGGCTAAAGCTTTGATCGAGGCTGGCGAATTGTTAATTGGCTCAGTCCAGATGGGCGAACAGAGTGATACTGATGCATCAGTGAAGTATATTCAAATCCTGCGCGATCGCATTCAATCTGAATATTTGCCCGAATGGAACGAAATGCGCCAAGTTCAGCAAGAATTTGCTGATCAAGGTTTTGATTTGGTCATTCTTGAACTAGAAATGGCGATCGAAGATTTGCCGTTCACTGGTGAAGTCCCGACAGAAACTGCTGAGATCGCCAAGCAAACTGTTGCCCAGTTGCAGGAAATTGGTACAGAAATTAATTTAGCGAAAACTTGGCATGATTTTTTGCAAAAAGGTAGTGCATTGTGCGATCGCCTAGATTGTGAGTTATGGCACCAAGAATGGATGCCATTTCTGCAAAAGGTTAAAGAAAGTGCTCGTCAGGGAGGAATTTTTGAAATTGAACAAGAATCAATTATTTCATCTTCAAATATAGAATCTGGATTAATTGCTGGAAATGATGTTGCATCACTTATTAGCTCGCAAGTTTCTCCTACAGCAGACATTCAAATCCCTGTGCCACTCGATCGCCTAGAGCGCTCATCTCAATATCTAGTTGAGACATTAATGGCAACTCGGGCTACTCAAGGATTTTACCAATCTGTTTATGCGAACATATTACCGTTAGTTTCACTTGCTCAAAATAGTGTGCAATATATTACCCAACTGCGAGAAGTCCAAGATGATTACGCATTATTAGATGCTTCTGGAGAACAGGATGGACTAAAGATTGAGCGCTATCGTCAAGGCTATACTGCAATCAACCGTTTATTGGAAATCAGTCTGCGTTTGATTGAGTTAGGCTCAGAAACAGGCGAATCGGCAAGGCGAACAGCTGACAGCATCCAAGTCTTAGATCGCAGCTTGCGTAACCTCCAACAAACCATCGAAGAAAGTCGCCTTGTTCCATTTGCAACACTAGCTTTTAGATCGAGAGGGATTTTACGAGATCTAATGACTCGCGTTGGTAAAATTGTCCAGTTCATAATTATTGGCGAACAATTAGAACTTGATGCAGGTACACTTCGTAGTTTAGAACCTGTAGTACTTCATTTATTGCGCAACTCCTATGATCATGGGATTGAAGATTCCTCTAATCGAGAGAAATCGGGAAAACCTTTACAAGGAAAAATCGAGCTGTCTCTAAAACGACGCGGTAGTATGTTTGACCTTATCATTCGTGATGATGGCAAGGGAATTGATCCTGATCGCATTAGTCAAATTGCCAAATCCAAAGGACTGCCACTTACCGATACTAGCACCTCTGAACGCCTCCTCAATGTAATATGCCAATCGGGCTTTACTTCCTCTACTGTCGTTAGCGATATTTCAGGGCGGGGCGTAGGGATGGATGTAGTAGCAAGCCAAGTTGCACTAATGAATGGCAAGCTCAGTCTTGTATCTCAAATTGGTAAAGGTACAGCTTTCACAATTCAAATCCCTGTACCACACTTGTTTGTACGCTGTATGCTCTTGCAGGCAGGCGATCGCACTTTTGCGGTTCCTACTTCCGAGATTCATACCACTACTTTGGTGGAGGGGTTACTCTGGCAAAAGACAGATCGTTCTGACTATACAATTGAAGTGCAAGAAGAATCGGGGAAAGTACCTGCGATCGATCTTTATCAATATTGGCAAGGACAAACTGAAACTAGAACGATTCTGCCATCGGCGATCGCTGTGAGAACGAAACAATCTGGTAGCGATCGCGGAATTTGGCTAATAGCCGACACCTTGATTGGTCAGAGTGATTTGTTAGTGAATCCAATTCCAGCACCTTTGGTTTCCCCAATTGGCTTAATTGGTATGAGCTTGATGCCCGATGGAAAACTTATTCCTGTAATTGATGCACTTTCCTTTGTCGAAGTCTTTTTCTCATCAGATGTTGAACGACTCACAATTTCTAGTTCTCAATCAAATGCTTCCTTCCTTGAACTATCTAGCGATCGTCAGATTTTAGTTGTTGATGATGCAGCGCTAATGCGGCGAAGAATTGAGAGCAGCTTATCACCTCAAGGATATGAAATTACAACTTGTGATGATGGGATGGATGCTTGGCAATGGTTGATAAGGCATGGTCAACCAGCTTTGCTAATTACTGATATTGAGATGCCACGTATGGATGGATTTACGTTGATTGATCGCTGTCGTCAAGCAGGATTGGATATGCCAATCCTTGTGATTTCATCCCGTCTTGCGGAAGAATGGTCTCGTGAGACATCTCGTCTCGGTGCAACTGATTATCTCACTAAAGGGTTCTCGACATCGGAGCTAGTCAATAAAGTTAGCTCTCTACTCGAACTAAGAACTCTTGCGTAATACTTTAAAATCATAACGCTAGTCAGTGCTGTCATCATAGGTCAGATATTCTTTAAAGGTGATTTTTCTAGCAGTAGTAAGAGTCATAAGTCTGCAACCTCTCTGACTATGTTTAATACCAATTCACAAAAGTGCAGCAATTCCAAATTCAAAATGGTAACAAGCAATACATAATACTAGTGTAAAATTAACACGAATCTGGAAACACAGGAGCATCACCAAGCATAAATTCGATTAGATGTTGCCAACCGTCAAAGAG
>JBIKYZ010000434.1:0-3149 GCA_044354985.1 Pseudanabaena sp.
AAGGGTAGAAAGGTTATGGATGGTTTCAAAGAAAATCTACCTATTGTTTTTGATGAATATCTTCCTAAATGGAACTATAGAGCCATTCCTCAAAATGCATAAGTTATTTATTTTTCATTCCTAACGGCAATAATCCGAGGTTGCGGTTGGTTAGACTGGCGAATAATCTTTGTTGCCGTAACTCCATCCATTTCTGGCATTTGCATATCCATGAGAATGAGATCATAAACTCGCATTTCTACCATTCGTAATACTTCTAAGCCATTATTAGCAATGTCAGCAATATATCCCAGCTTTTTGAGCATCATTGCCGCTACTTTTTGATTGACAAGATTATCTTCTGCGAGCAGGATTTGATATTGAGATTGAGATTGATCGATCTTCACGTCTAGTTGGGGATTACTTAAAGTTTTTTGGGGTATCGTTTTAGTCTCGGAAGCTACTTTTAAATTAGCCGTAAAATAAAAGGCTGTGCCTTGAGTTTGAGCTAATTCTGAAGTCCAATCCTCAGGAGGGTTTCCACCGATATTACCTAAGCTTTCCACCCAAATCTTCCCACCCATTAATCTGATTAAACTCTTGCTAATTGCTAGACCTAACTGATAAAAGAATATGCGATCGCATTGCAATATTTGTTGCACTGCATCGGCTGTGGTTTGCAAAATTGTTGATAGGGCTAAAGATTGTTGAGCCTTTGTAGCAATTGTCTCTATCAGACTCTCCCAGTCAAGTCGAGAAGCATGGTTACTAATCAAGTCCTGTTTGTTACTGTTTGAATTACTTTTAATTAAATGTCTCATACAGCAATTCAGACCTCTTAAAGCCTTAGAGATATTGCACTTAAACTATTTAAGGACGAGTTTGAGAAGTCTTCAAGCTAGCAAGCTAGCTATCATAAATTTCTGCTTTTACCCCCTTAATCTCCCCTTGCAAAGTAAGAAAACTTAAATACTCCGCCTTTGTAAGGCGTAGTTAGAGGGGGTAAAAAAATTTCTCAAACACGCTCTTAAGACAATATTTTTGCTAAATAAGTTCCAAATTAACCTTGCCAACCAAAATATTGGCTTTGTATATAGCAAAAAAAGAGTTAGCTAGTACAAACCAAAACCCAAGAAGATGAGTGGCGGCGCAAAGCGCCGCCACTCATCTTCTTGGGTTTTATGTCCTAAGCAAAACTTTCTTTGGTATATCAGTGCAAAGTGCTATACAAAAGTCATTATTATTCATAAATTATAGCAACTTCTGAAAGCATGACTACATTGTTGTGAATTGGTATTAAGTACCTATGCAGAATAAATTACCCAAACCCTTTTTTAATTCATAAGTGTGACAACACTTTCGTGAATTGGGATAAATCAGGTTGGGGACAATCTATTTTTTAGGCGATCGCAAAGTGTTTTAATCACCTTGATTCGGGCAAATTTTTTGTCGTTTGCTTCAATCAAGTACCAAGGTGCGAAACCAGTGCTTGTACGCTCGATCATTTCGTTAGCAGCTAGTTCATATTCATTCCATTTTGCCCGATTGCGAAAATCTTCGTCAGTAATTTTATAGTGCTTATAGGGAGTTGCTTGTCTTAATTGGAAGCGGCGCAATTGCTCATCAGGATCAATATGAATCCAAAATTTGAGCAGCAAAGTGCCATGTTCATGAAGCTGTTGCTCAAAATTGACGATTTCATTATAGGATCACTTCCATTCTGCTTCAGAGGCAAAACCCTCAATCCTCTCTACAAGAACTCTTCCATACCAACTGCGGTCAAAAATAGTGACCCGCCCCGACCGTGGCAGATGTCGCCAAAATCGCCATAGATAATGATGCGATCGCTCTTCGTCTGTCGGTGCTGCGATAGGTATCACCTGATAGTCACGCGCATCTAGTGCTGAGGTAACACGGCGGATTAGTCCTCCTTTGCCTGCGGCATCCCAGCCCTCAAAAACAAGGATCACCGATCGCCCCAAAGACTTCTCTTGACGAAATAGTAAATTTAGACGACCTTGGTATTTCTCCAGTGATCTTTTGTAGTCCTCTTCACTCAGGCTTTGCTTTAGATTGAGAGTGTCTAGAATTGTGAAGAAGTTGTCTGCTTGAACTGGAGGTGGAGATATTTTAATAGTCTGTGAATTGTCTTGTGTACTTTCTTGTGCAATACGTTTAGACACTAAGTCGAGGATATATTTTCCTACAGTAATGCTTCGATATCTCTTATCTGCGCCCTCAATGATAAGCCAAGGAGCTTCACCTGTGCTCGTGGTGCGAAGGGCTCGTTCTGAAGTGCGCCGAAACTTATCGTAAAGCTTGAAGTGTTGCCAATCCAAATCGTTAACTCGCCAGCGAGTGTCGGGGTTCTTCATTAGCAATTTTAGGCGTTCAGATTGTGCTTTTTTGCTGAGATGGAACCAAAATTTAATGATCAGGGCTCCATCACTCACCAATGCTTTCTCAAAAGTATTGATTTGCATTAGCGCCACGTCAAGATCTCCAACCTTGGTCTTGCCATAGACGCAATCGATGATAGGTCGCGTATACCACGATCCAAATAGAATACCAATTCGTCCTTTAGGCGGGAGAACTCGCCAAAATCTCCAAGCTTCTGGACGCTCGCGCTCTTCATCGGATGCGGCTCCAAAGGCGTGGGTTTCGAGATAGTGTGGGTCGATCCACTCATGGAGTAAATTAACAGTCTCTCCCTTGCCAGCACCATCTACCCCCCCTATCAAAATAATTACTGGGAAAGAAGCTTTTTTGAGGTCTTCCTGAACTTCTAAGAGTTGAATACGCAGAGAAGGCTCTTGAGCTTCATACTCTACTTTACTAAGCTTATGTCCGATTTCAGCTGATTCAAACATAGAATGAGTACCAATCCTCAATCAAATACCAAAAACCTCTATAGCAATCCGACGTGAGCCATCACTGCTTTTATTTAGAGCGTTTGACCGCAGAAAGTAATTCTTAAATGATTTCTTAATTGTGCGTGAAATGTGGGGATAGAGAGAATGAATGATATAAATCGTAACTGTTGTTCATTGGAGTTTGGAAAAAATTGAAGCAAAAAATGGATGAACGGCACATTAAGAGATGCCCAAATATTGGGCATGAGAAATCGAAGCACTAATGATTTAGGAGTACTAAGATAGTAGTATTTGCCA
>JBIKYZ010000435.1:0-3146 GCA_044354985.1 Pseudanabaena sp.
ATGTGCTACTCTTGGTTTAGTTTCGATGAAGCAATTACGTTCAAACTTTGTTTCAGTATACATTCTCAGACTCTTTTATCTAAATCAAATCTCTGGATTTTCTATCTGCGTAAGGTGAGTTACTAAAGCGATCGGCGTTTGACAGATATAGGAAGCTAATTTTGTAATTTCGTCAAAGCCTTGTTCTGGCTCAGTATCTAAAATATTGCACTGATGCAGAGCGGCAACTCTTTCTAGTTCATTCGGTGGTTCTTGTGCTGAAATCATGTAAGTTTTGGTTTAGGAGTTTGGGATTAGGCTTCCCACATTAAGATTTTTTTAATTAGATGTTTTTCGTTAATCCCAATTCAACTTTACTTACGCCAAGACTATAAAGTGTATATCTAATATATAGCAATCCTAAATGGTTTGTGAAAGCCCCCCCTGAGTGGTAATGCTTCCACAAGCCTCAAAACCATAAACAAAAAACATAGAGTGTAAGGCGGCGCTTCGCGCTGTCTTACACTCTATTAATTAAGACAAAAATTACAGACTAATACTTAGTATCAACTTAAAGGTATTTCCTAGCCAAATTAGGGCAACTAGGCCGCCAAATAGTGCTAAAGGTACGATCGCTAAAGTTTTCCAGATTTTAATTCCTATTGCCACTGATGCACTCCATACTTGCCAGACGATAAACCAGATCAGCACGGCGATCGCAGCGAGAACGCGAAATTGTGGCGATAGGCTTAGCGCTGGAGCCATAAATAGCCAAGGTAAACTTGCAAAGCCAGTCAGGGTTAGCAATTCTTGCATCTTAATATTCTTTTGAAAAACATTAGCTAATTGCTTAAGCAGAAAAGTAAAAAACAGCCAGCCAATAACCCCACTAATTACTGACCATAGGATTCGATAAATTGCAAATTGATCGAGTCGTAAGGTTTCTAAGATATTTACTAAAGCAATTACGATCGCAGCTTGCACAAAGTTTGGATTTGCCTTGAGCTGCTCAAAGGTAACTTGCGGCAAAAATAACGTCCCATAGAGACGATCAAGAAACGTTCCCAGACTTTGTGGCGGTTGGGGATTGATGTCACTTTGGGGGATGCTATCTGAGGCGATCGCATTTAAATCAGCAGAATTTGGCTCAGGGGGATTCATAAATAGCTAGTGGTGTCGTTGATATAAGTCTAAATTTGCCGTGATTTTGTCTTAATCTAATACTAATTGCTAACTGACTCTAACATGATTGACCTCGATACTACTCAAACCCATCACCTGCTTAACATTGATGCAAGCCAATTGCCACAAGGTTTACAAGGAAGAATTACGATCCCTGGAGACAAGTCAATTTCGCATCGGGCGCTGATGCTTGGCTCTCTAGCTGAGGGCGAGACCACAATTCGAGGATTATTGCTGGGTGAAGATCCGCGTAGTACGGCGGCTTGCTTTGCAGCCATGGGTGCGGAGATATCTGAGCTTAACTCAGAATTAGTAACGATTAAGGGTATTGGGCTGGGCAACTTAAAGGAGCCTCTAGATGTTTTGAATGCTGGTAATTCTGGAACAACTCTACGCTTGATGTTAGGGATTTTGGCAAGTCATCCCGATCGCTTTTTTACTGTCACTGGCGATAGCTCGTTGCGATCGCGCCCCATGTCTCGCGTGGTCAATCCTTTACGTCAGATGGGAGCGAATATTTGGGGCCGGGAAAATGGAGCAAGAGCGCCACTAGCAATTTCTGGTCAAAACCTAAAAGCAATTCACTATCAATCTCCCGTAGCTTCAGCTCAGGTCAAATCCTGCATTATGCTAGCGGGATTAATGACCGATGGCGAAACGATTGTCACTGAGCCAGAGCGATCGCGTGATCACAGTGAAAGGATGTTGGCAGCCTTCGGCGCAAAAATCACAGTTGATATTGATACAAACACTGTTGCTGTTAAAGGCGGCGCAAAACTAGTTGGACAGGCGGTGATCGTACCTGGAGATATTAGTTCGGCAGCGTTTTGGTTAGTAGCGGCTTCCATTGTTCCTAATTCCGATCTAGTAATTGAGAACGTCGGGATTAATCCTACTCGGACAGGTATTCTCGAAATTCTTGCGGAAATGGGTGCAGATATTACCTATGAAAATCAACGCGAAGTTACAGGTGAACCCGTTGCCGATTTGCGAGTAAGATCTTCAAGCCTTAAGGCTTGTAGGATTGCTGGTGCGGTGATTCCTCGTCTAATTGATGAGATCCCAATTTTAGCGATCGCCGCAAGCTGCGCTGAGGGAACCACTATTATTGAGGATGCTGCCGAGTTGCGCGTCAAAGAAAGCGATCGCATTGTGGCGATGGTGAAGGAAATGACGAAAATGGGAGCGAATGTGACGGAACTTCCTGATGGGATGGCGATCGTTGGTGGTAAAGCTCTTACTGGTGCTGAAGTAGAGAGCTATGACGATCATCGTGTTGCCATGAGTTTGGCGATCGCTGCTCTAGTTGCCAAGGGCAAAACTTCGATCAATCGAGCCGAGTCTGCGGCAATTTCTTACCCATCGTTTATTCCAACCTTGCAGAGTTTGTACGCAAAATAAACCCAAAAAGATAAATCACCTGCGTAGCAGGTGATTTATCTTTTTGGGTTGGAGTTTTAATTACAAAGTAAAATGTTGAACCTTGAGTAACAAGATTAGACTGCCAGCCTAATGGAGCATTACCACCAACTTCCCCAAAACTCTCAACCCATATCTTTCCATCCATTAGCTCAATCAACCTCCTACTAATCGCCAAACCTAAGCCAGTACCACCATATTTTCGACTAATCGATGTGTCAGCCTGTGTGAAGGCTTGAAATAGGCTGGATATGCGATCGCCTTGAATACCAATGCCCGTATCAGTAACTGCAAATTCAAGGGCATACTGATCACAATCAGATAATAGACTGCCACTAACCGCGACTGATACTTTGCCCTGAGGCGTAAATTTGATGGCATTCCCAACTAGATTGATCAAAATCTGACGCAACCGCGAACTATCACCAATCACAGTATTAGGAACTCATGTTACGCAGAAGCCTAAAAAGGTTTCAGAGACTGCCATTCCAAGTGAGATTGCTGCAAAGCCTTGATATATAATTTGGATTTGAGAGCGAAGTGATTGAGCTTAGAATTAAGTTTGA
>JBIKYZ010000185.1:0-10499 GCA_044354985.1 Pseudanabaena sp.
AACTTAATTCTAAGCTCAATCACTTCGCTCTCAAATCCAAATTATATATCAAGGCTTTGCAGCAATCTCACTTGGAATGGCAGTCTCTGAAACCTTTTTAGGCTTCTGCGTAACATGAGTTACTAAGGCGTTAATGTACTTGACATACCAAACCTAATATTTAGATTTTTTCGCATTTTAAAAGCTATCCTCTCTTTGAAGATCAACTTGGTTTCTATTACAAAGAATTAGATTGGCAATGCAAACAGGCAGTTTTGAAAAGATGTCTGGCGCTGTGGAAGTTGATGAAACTTATGTTGGCGGTAAAGCTAGATTCATGCACAGAACTAAACGCGCTAACAGTCGTCAACTAAATAAATGCAGTTATAAACTTTTAAGCTTTTTATATTTCATTGATAATTTCCTAGCAAGTCAACCCTAAGAAGAGCACAATGCCTAGCGTACTCCTTACGCAAAGCATTGCGCTCTTCTCTATTTTTGTCTTCGTACAGTTGTTTAGCTTGTTTAGCTGCATCACTAGCATTAGTCTTAGCGATCGCCTCAGCCGTCAATTTTGACTTGTTATAACAGGATTTACACATACCTTTTGAGTAAGCAACGCGGTCAACATGAAGGCAAGCGCTAGCAAATTGCTTTTTCTTTCTGTGGTCGCGTCATAGTGTATCTAAGTTAAATCTAAAATTAGTGTATACGATAGTGGGAGTAAAATAAATAGACTTATAGATCTATATCCCATAATCTATAATTGGGTTGCAATGTTAAAATGATAGTGTAAAAATATGGTTCAGAAAGTCCAGCAAACTAGAGTAGCTTTCCCGTTAGAGTTAAATCACATACCATCCTATGTAAATGCAACTTTGGTATTTTCGATTAATGGAGATATCTTAATCAATTTTGGTTTTATAGATCCTTCTATGATACAGCCTACAACTGACAGCCAAATTACTGAAAGTGAAATCAGTAACACGGGAAATGAAGAAGTATCTATTATGAATACAGTTACGGCTTCTCCAATCGCCAAAATCATTACCAATAAGCTGGCAGCTAAACAATTAATCTCTCAACTTCAAGAAGTACTTAGTACATTAGAGGATGAATAAATGAAACCAATACCGACAAGTGTTCATACATCTAACACTAATACTGAAATTGCCATTATAAGCAATGCTTCTGGAACCTTACAAAACAGTAAAGTTGTATCACCCGATCTAAATTCAATAATAAATTTAACCATTTCCAAAGCCGAAACGGTTCTTTTGGAAAATAGAATACCTACAACTGCTGTATATGATGTTGCGGCATATATTTTAAGAAAATTAGGCGCAATGTCTGCAATGAAACTTCAAAAACTTGTTTACTATTCTCAAGCTTGGTCGTTAATTTGGGACGATCAATGCTTATTTAACAATCGGGTGGAAGCATGGGCTAATGGGCCAGTTGTGCCAGACCTATATTCTCAACATCGTAATCAATTTAAAGTTTCTGAAATCGTTTTGGGCGATCCTGAGAGGCTAACTGAAACACAAACAGAAACAATTGATAAAGTTTTAGAGTTTTATGGTGATAAATCACCTCAATGGCTTAGCGATTTAACCCATCAAGAGAACCCTTGGTTAGAGGCTAGGCGCGGATTAGCCTCTGGACAGCGTGGCAATCAAGAAATTACCCAAGCTGCTATGGCAGAATACTATGGGAGTCTTTAGCTATGGCTAAAGGGAGTAATCAGCCTAAATTTAAAGCAAATCCTACTATAAATAAAAATCCTAAAATAGCTTCTCCATTACAGAGTCAAAGCTATATGGATAAAAATCCTGCGTGGCGTATTTCTAAAATGGAGGTAGGTGATCCATTTGGTTGGCACATTCTTGACGAAAATGAGATTCAATTTGTAAGGGATAAGCTCAAGGAATTTGAGAGCATGACATGGGATCAAATTCTTATCAAGGCTAAAAAACAAAATCATTCAGTATCTATTGACGATCTAATCAAAGATGCTCAGAGGCGATTGACTGAAATTAATTTGGATGATTTAGATCAGCTAGTTTCTTTGCATCTATCGGGGAGGAAGAGGGTATGGGGATACATAGTCGATCAAGGTGTAATGAATTTGCTTTGGTGGGATCCTGAACATACAATTTGCCCATCAATAAAAAAACATACATAATTTTTGTTTAAGTTATACGAAAAAAATCCTAAAAAATCGAGCTTGGTATGTCAAGTATATTAATGTCATTATTTTTATTGCACTTTACTGCATTATTAATCTCTGACTTGCAAATGTATAATAATTTTCCAAAAAATTTAGGTAATGAACGCGATTAAAATATTTAATAATTTACCTATAAAGTTGTTTTGACTATGAAATGACTATGACAGATTAAATAAAAATATGAAATCCATATATACAAAGCTTTCTAAGCAATAGTGTCATAGACTCATAATCGTTGATATGTCGGTTCGATTCCGACACCTTGGATTACTAATTACGGCGTGATCGCCTCTCAATCGAGTTAAGTAAGAAATTTACTTTAGGGGAAATTGGTTAAATAATGTTAGTAACGACAGAGGAAATTCAGGCAATATTTACAGGGCTTGAAGATGATCGCGTTGCGTCATTACAATTGTTATTGGGATATCCCCTTAAAGAACGCGATCGCACTGGTTCGAGGTTTCGGTATGTGAGGGCAGGGCAGGATGTTGCACAGGCTAGGAATACTTGCCCGATCGCAGTGGGTTTTTATGAGGAGCTAGATCGGTTTAGTGATGCTGAGATTAAGGGCTTTTTGACGGAGCCAGCACAGCAGCAAAGGATCTATGGGCATTATTTGGAGCAGGATCTGGAAAATATGCCTGTGATGTATTTGCTGTTGCCTGTGGCGGCGCGATCGGGACGGGTGGCGATGGTGTTGCCGATGGAGGGTGGTTTACGTCAGAGGCAAATTGAGACTTTTGCTTGGAATAGTGATGATCTGCGATCGCGTTTGGTGCGACTAAATCAAGAGAATTTGGTGCTAACCAATCGGTTTAAGCTTACCGATGCTACTCGTGACTTTTTCTCGATTCCGTCGGTGGAGTGGGCTTTTTATAAGACGGCTCAGACTGCCAAGGAGTTGGCGCAATTGTTGGCGGAGGTGACGCGACGGATTGAGCAGGTTTTGCCTTTGGTATATAGGGCTGAGGGGAATGATGGTTATTTGCACAGGTTGCTGTTGAGCTTTCAGCGTGAGTTGTTGCCTAGTCTGAAGTTGGCGGCGGAGAGTGAGAAGGATTATAGTTTTGCGGATATTTATGCTCAGACGATCGCCTATGGTTTATTTACGGCGCGAGTGTTTAGCCATGTGCGCGATCCGTTGTTTGATTTTAATCGGCGCGATGCTTGGCAACAGTTGCCTGAGACTAATCCTTTTTTGCGACAGTTATTTAAGGATGTGTCGGAGCAGAAGCCGAGTGAGTTGGGTGATGATTTAATCGGTTGTATTGCGGAGGTGTTTGGGATTTTGCGGGCGGCGAAAATGGATGCGATTCTTTCGGATTTTCGGGAGAAGATGAATCGCGAAGATATTGTGATTCGCTTTTATGAGGACTTTTTGGCGGCGTATAAGCCAAAGATGCGGGAGCGGCGCGGGGTTTACTATACGCCTGAGCCTGTGGTTTCCTATATGGTGCGATCGGTTGATATTTTAATCAAGGAGAAGTTTAACAAGCCTCTTGGGTTGGCTGATCCAGAGGTGATGATTCTCGATCCTGCCTGTGGTACGGGGACATTTTTGTTATGGATTTTTAAGTTGATTCATGATCGCTTTGAGAATGATGGTGAGGCGCGATCGCTAATTAAACAAAAGCTTGGGGATATTTCATGGTCGGACTATGTGCGCGATCATCTGTTGCCGCGTGTGTTTGGGTTTGAGTTGTTGATGGCTCCCTATGCGATTTGTCATTTGAAGTTGGGTTTGTTTTTGGAGGAGTCGGGTTATCGGTTTGATAGTTCGCAAAGGTTGGGGGTTTATCTGACGAATACGCTTGATGATGCAGTGAAAAAGTCAGAAATACTGCTTCAAGAATATATTGCGGAAGAGTCAAATGAAGCTGTAGATATCAAACGCGATCTGCGAGTGATGGTGATAATTGGTAATCCGCCTTATTCAATTAGCTCTACGAACAAGGGTAAACATATAGAGACCCTAATCGAAAGCTATAAATTAACAGTTCGACATGAACGAAATATTCAACCGTTATCAGATGACTACATTAAGTTTATTAGGTTTTCTCATAATCGAATTGAAATGACTGGATATGGAATTGTAAGTTTGATTAGTAACCATACCTACCTTTCAGGATTAATACATCGAGGAATGAGAGAAGAGCTAATGAAGTCATTCACGGACATACATATTTTGGATTTACATGGCAGTGTCTTATTGGGCGATTCTAACAGTACTCGTAAAGATCAAAATGTATTTGATATAGAACAAGGTGTCTCAATTGTTAATCTAGCTAAAATAACTGGAACTACTGGAACTAAAGAACTAGCAAATGTGTATCAAGCTGATTTATGGGGAATGAGAGAACAGAAGTATACCTATTTATCACAACAAGATATTAGAAGCACTGAATGGGAGTTACTCCATCCTGAAAGCACACAAAATTTTTTCTTTGTGCCTAAAAATTTTACTTTTACAGAAGAATTCAATCAATATGAAAGTCTTACTACTGTATTTCAGAATCACTCAACTGGTTTTGAAACTGGATGTGATCGCAATTTGATTAGCTTTACAAAGAAAGAGATTGCTTCCGTTATGCAATTCATGTCAGATAAAGCTGTAACAGACAATAATATCGCTGAGAGATACGGTATTCAGGATACTAGTGGTTGGTCTGTAACCAGACGGAGACAGAGTTTAATGGTAGAAGGATTTCAAAATGAATATATCAAAGAAGTTAGTTATCGTCCTTTTGATTTTCGCTGGACATATTATCATAAATTTTTAAGGCGAGCACAATTTGAAAATCTTTCCAATCTTTGCCAACCTAATATGGCTCTTGTAACTACAAGAATGGTTAAAGGGGAGAAGCCTCAACATTTTTTTGTATCTAAAGCACCGCTTGAAAAAATACTTTTATCTCCCAAAACGTCTAATAATGCTTTTGTTTTTCCCTTATATCTTTATCCCGATCTAAATAATCCTCAACAATCTACAATAGTAGAACATCGTCGTGCCAATCTTTCTGATGAATTTTTAACAAGAATAACCAACAAACTAGGCTACACCCCAACCCCAGAAGCAATCTTCTATTACATCTATGCAATCTTCCATTCCCCAACCTATCGCACCCGTTACGCTGAATTTCTAAAAATCGACTTTCCCCGCGTACCCCTCACCAGCAGCGATCGGCTATTCCGCAAACTTGGCGAATATGGCGAAAAATTGGTTGCATTGCATCTCATGAAATCACCCAAACTAGACCAACCCCTCACCCAAATCAACGACAAAGGCGGCGAATTTGTAGTTGATGCAGGACATCCCAAATATAGCGATGGCGAAGTCATCATCAACAAAAAAGGCGACAGATTTACAGGAATCCCAAAAAGCGTTTGGGAATTTTATGTCGGTGGCTATCAAGTTTGTCACAAATGGCTCAAAGACCGCAAAGGTCGGCAACTCAGCCCCGAAGACCTCAACCACTACCAAAAAATCATCGTCGCACTCTCTGAAACCATGCAGATTATGAAAGCGATCGATGCAGCCATCCCCAGCTTTCCCATTGAGTAAACTATTCACAAATCCAAAAGGTAACAATTATGAAACAGTTAACTAGAATCACATTTAACCCCGAAGTAATGGGAGGTAAACCCTGTATACGCGGTATGCGAGTTACAGTTGGTACTGTCGTGGGCTTGATGGCATCAGGACGCACGATTCCTGAAATCTTAAAAGCCTATCCATACCTTGAAGAAGCCGATATCTATGAAGCTCTATCCTATGCAGCATGGCGAGTTGAAGAAATCGAAGTATCCCTTGCCGTAGCATGAAAATCATCATTGACATGAACTTATCGCCAGACTGGTGTGCAGTCTTTGCCAATCATGACATCAGCGCTTTGCATTGGTCAGCCGTTGGTAATATGCGAGACAGTGATCGCGTGATTATGGAATGGGCAAAACAAAATGATTACATCGTCTTTACCCACGATCTCGACTTCGGCACATTATTAGCATCTACTCAATCCAATGCTCCTAGCGTCATTCAAGTCAGGACTCAAGACACCTTCCCTGATGCGATCGCAAAAATCGTAATTGCCTCTCTATTGCAATTTGAGTCAGAACTAAGAGACGGTGCTTTAATAACCATTGACGAGTCAAAATCTAGAGTTCGCATCCTTCCAATTAGCAGAAGCAAATAGTCTATGTCAGATATTCAATATCTCAATCCTTTAGAGCCTGTAGCTCTTGCTGAATAGCCAGTGTAGTAATTGACAAGAAAGCTTACCAATTATAAATCTGCTAATAAATCTGGAGCTTGTTGCCGAATGTCATTGATATAGCTATTCAGCCCCACAATCACATTCTCCTCAGTCGCAGAACTCGAAACGCCAAAACAAATCTGAAGAGACTTATCACAACTAACCATCGGTAAAACGCGATCGCGCACAAACACAAAACCCTTAACCTCAATCAGCTTCAAAATAATCTGCTCCAAACAAATCACCCGTCCACATAACCGCTTATAAATTTGTTCAGGAATCCTTGCTAGTCCCCTCATGCATCTTTTATCACCACTTAGTAATAAAAAATCTGTCTGCGATCGCGTCGCCACAATCAGCGCCGCCTCACCTTCATCAATCCCCTCAACTTGCCTTAACTGGTTTAACTCTTCAGTAACTGCATCATCTACATCAGCAATAACAGCATCGCAACTACTAACCAACTCAATTACCGCCGCCAAAAACTCATCAGGGGTTGCCCCCTTTTTCTTTTGTTTGCGTTGAAAGAAAAACTTGGCAGTTGGCAAGACTTGGAGACTGTTTTTATCGATCTGTAATGTAGCGATCGCCTCATCAAATAGCTGGAAAGCTACTAATTTGTATGTGATGTCATTATCTAAAAAGCAAACCTTAGCAAGAGAAATCACCCAACCGCCTCAAGATTTAAGCCCAACATTGTCGCCAAATAATCTTGGTTCTCCTCTCCCATCTTTTCCCAGTCAAGATTTGTAGCAAGATAGTGATTAATTTGCTGTGGTGCATTTGGACTTGATTCAAGAATTTTTAGAGCATTTTTTGCAGTTGCCCAAATAATCCCCTTATCTTTTGAATCACTGGCGCGATTAGCTCGATTCCAAGCAATATTTAAAGCAACTACACCAGCACTAACCCGATCCCTAGTTCCCCACTCTTTAGCTTTACTAGCTAATTGATCGCCACTTACAAATTTTTGCCAAAGATCGTAGCTAATACCCGACTTACCCAACAAAAGTTCAGCAGCAAGTTGATTTGCTTCAGACTCCTCTGTATCACTGCTTTCTAATTCAATTGACTCATCAACTAATATCCCTTCACTATCAATATGACCCTTCAAAATATGCCCCAACTCATGAGCGATGATGAATAAAAGCCTAGCTGGTGAGAGGTCTTTGAGGCTAACTAAAATGACAGGACGTTGATAAAAATAGGCAACCATGCCATCAAACTTATGCACACCAGAGGGAAATTCAGAAAAATGAATAACAGGAATACCATACTGCCAACAAAAATCTAGTACCCCTTCTAAATCAACTACCTCTCGTTTAGCAAGAATTTGCTGACGAATATCCGCCACTGATAAACCATCAATCGCCTGATAAGGTTGCAAACAAGCATAGGCAACCATTTCCGCAATTCGTGCCGACAAAGCACGGGGAATCATTAGCTGTTCTTGATTCGTACCAACTTTAAGCTTGAATTTGGGCTGACAAGTCACCTCAAACACTGGCTTAGTTTCAGCACCTAGCAGCGATCGCATATCCAAGTTCAATCGCCGTGAGAGGTACAAAGCTCCTTGAGCCAAAACTCCTGATGTCGCGTCAACGTCATCAGTCCACCAATCAGGCAATATTTTATTTTGGAGATATTTTTTAGGGAACCCGATCTCATCTAGGCGCTGATACAGGTCTGACATTTGAAGCTGAGTTTGTGTCATAGAAACCTCCCAACCTGCAATGTTTTAATGTTAAATTTCAGGAAAATTGTTATTATCTTAATTACTACTTTAAAAAAGGCGTTACGGATTAAAAACTTAAAAGTGTAGTCCTCAATTATCTCACTTTTACCTTATATCCGTAAATCCCACATATGTAGCCATATTTATGGCACTAAAAACTTAATCTACGCTACCAGTAGCTTTTTGTTTGGAAAATCAAAATATTCACAATATTTCAGGGGGACTATCTTATGCTCGAAGCCATTATTCAAGACTTGATTCGTAACGAGCGTCCCTACTATTCGCCCCAAGGCAATCCGATTAAAGGGCTAGACAACCAATATTGGCTAGTTTTCAAACACCGTGACGCTGACAGCCTTCTCAAAAACATCGCCTCATTCTTCGGGCTAGGCAGCAAAAAAGACACCCATATCGTCGTTCGCATTGATTTACAAGACGCAAAGGTTTATTACTATATCCCCAAAAAACAAGGTGATGTCCCTAGCGTTAGCTTGCTGCGGATTGGCAATATCAAAAGCATTGAGAAATTCCTCAAGCGCGATCGCGTTACCAAAGAACCTGCATTACTAGAAGGTAGTCTCAGAGCCATCAAAGGAAACCAACGCCGCTATAACTTACCCGATGAATTAGCAAAATATAATATTGCGATCGCCCAGATGCTAGAACGTAGCAGCATCTATCGTCGCTCTACAGCTTATTTTGATAGTGGCATTCTCAAATTCTATGAAGAGCCACTGCAATCGATTATTCAGACCGATGGCAGAATCCTCTTACTGATGGATTGGCAAGGCTTTACGAAAAAGTCTGATATCAACGAACTCGAAAAACTTCAAGACCCTGACTATCGCGCCCAATTCGCCCAACGTACTTTACAAGAATTCTTGCAAGGACTTGCCGACAGTACCTTTAGCCATACTGAGATTTTGGCGGAACTTGTGCGCTTAGAGTTCCTACAAATAAAGCTAATCAAGATGGAGCAGGGACGCGCCATCTACCACAAAAAGACTGGTATCTTTAGCGATTCTCTCGACAACCATATTCTCCATGAAGGCTCTGACAATTTCACCCGTGCTGCCCATTCTCGCAATGCTGAGAGTGTCACCTTTTTATATTCTTGGGATGATTTAGATCGTGAGGCGATCGCCCAAAGCATCCAACAATTCGATCAAGAATGGCATCGTCAAGATCTAGCCTTTGACATTAGCTTAGAATTTTTGCAACAAGTCCGAGCCGAACGCGATCGCCGCGCCCAATTCCAAAAGCCCAATATTAAAACGATTAGCCCCGATCAATTTCCCTCTGGAGAAACTACCAAAGTCGAGATTACAGGAGACAACCTCGATCAAGTCACCCAAGTTACGGTCATTGACGATCCGCTAGTCGAAGTCAAGATTACAGAGCAAACTCAGGACTTAATCAAAGCAGATGTTGCAGTCTCGGCAGATCATCCCCCCCAGACATTGAATGATTTTCGAGTCAGGGATAAAAAAGGCGAAGAGTACAAAGTTAATCCTGCGATCGCCCCCAAAGTTAGCAATGTTGTCAAAGTCCCAGCATTCCCTGAAATCATAGGCTTTAAAGAAGCAATTGAAAAAATCCTCGCAGGTGAATATGGCATACCTAAAGACTTTCTTTATTGGATGGCAAAACAACGCCCCAATCAGTTTCGGGTCAAGCAGGATAGCTATCTCGATGAACTTATCAACAAAGGAATTCTCTATGAACATCAAAAATCAGGCGCACAGCATTGTCTGAGGGTAATGCAAGACTTTGGAGTTGCAGTCTGTGCCGATGCCGTCGGACTTGGCAAAACTCGCTTAGCTGCTGCCGTTGCCTATCTCTATCGCGAACAGAAAGAACAACAAGGTGGTCAAGCAAAAATTGCGATCGTGGCGGCTCAAAAGCTCTGGGCAAACTGGGAACGAGAAATGTCTGAGCTAGGTTTTCGCCGTAAAGACTATGAACTTTTTAACAAAAACCTGATGAGCCGCAAGGGTAGCAAATTTGTAGAGGAGTTTAATCGCTTTGAAGGTGCTGATCTGGTAATCATTGATGAGGCTCACGAAGGCATCCGCAACTTTAACAACCGTATCCATAAAACCTGTTTACAAATTCGTGAGCAAGATCAACGCAATGACAAACAGAGACAATTTCTATTACTGACTGCAACACCTTGGAATTTGGAGTTTGGAAAAAATTGAAGCAAAAAATGGATGAACGGCACATTAAGAGATGCCCAAATATTGGGCATGAGAAATCGAAGCACTAATGATTTAGGAGTACTAAGATAGTAGTATTTGCC
>JBIKYZ010000186.1:0-10450 GCA_044354985.1 Pseudanabaena sp.
ATCACTATGGCTATTAATGCTATTACTGATGAGGATGCTCTTAATTGGTTTCATCATTGTGGCATCTGCTTTGAGCCTTTGAGGTAGGTTCTTTTGTGGCGGGTTTGATCGGTATTTGCTGTAAGACTTTACGCAACCTTAATCTTACAGAGGTCAAACATCATAGACTCTAAAGTGATGATTACCTGTAGTCCTAGTAAAATCGTACCTCTGGTCAAATTGTTCCAAATAAGATCAATTGCCAAATTAGCGATCACACTTGTTAACTATGAGGTCGAACAATAATATGTGTACTTTTTCTAGCTGCTTCAACTACTCTTTGAGCAGTCTCAGAACAAACTTGCATACACTCATTGTTCCCCTGTGCATTATTGACTTCAATTTCATCATCAGCCATAGCCTCTGCAAAGCTTAATGCAGTCAGTTGTTTTCGATTGAGGTGGTCGCGTAATCTATCAGATTTTTTAGACAGACCTAAAGCACTCTTAATTTGCTTCGATTTTCCACCAAGTATTTGAGAATTAATTGCATCCGCACATTGAGAAAATCCATTCAGCTTCACGCCATGAGCAGCTAAAATACCAGTATGACCTTTGTAATTCTCAATACTATTGAGACGATCCTGAATCCAATCATTAGACTTTCCTTGTTTTTCCCAACCCTGAATAGCACGCTCACGTCCACGCTTATAAGCAAGTTCTGGGTTTGATTCCTCCTCCATTCTTTCTCTAATTGCTGTTAGAGCCCATGCATGAAATTCTGGTGATAAATCCTGAGCATAAGCAATAGCTAAATCTGGGATAGCAAAGGTCTTACCTCTAATTGTTTTAATAAATCCAAGAGATTTCGCCAACTCTTTCACCTTAGATGCCCACTGGTTTCTAATAGTCGAAGATTGGTTTGACTTTGGCTTAATTTGTAGAAGATGTATCGATTCAGAACTATTTTTAGAAAATTCAAGTAGTAGATCCGCAATAGACAAAAGTCTCATCCACCGATGCGGAGCGTTAGTTGAATTTCCTTCCGCAGCTTTCCACATATCACTAAGACAGACAAACTCGTCCTGCTCCTCATGGCAACGACGAATTGTGATACCTTTGTATTGCATAATATTAGTATTCTTTTTCATAGCTAAAATCCTCAGCATTGTTAATTTGTAGAATCAAGCTAAGGAATGAAAATTAATTAAAACCAAAATTTGTTGGGGCGGGCTTTGCCCGCCCCAACAAATTTTGGTTTTAATTGCACAAGTTAATTAATTTTCATTCCTAAACAACTATTGCTGTTTTGAATTCAAAAAAAAAGAGTTAAACCACCTAGACATTTGATTTTGAAGAGATTGTTGTGTTTTGGGAATAAATAACATCTCCTTTTACATCCTCCAATACAGATTTTAAAAAATAAATACCTTTAGCCTCGTCTTTGCATAGCCTTTCTTCTCTGACACCTCGGTTGAGTTCAGTAGACAAAGAATTTTTGGCTTTCTCAATTGCATTGAGCCCAAATTTTTCTGTGTCAAAAATAAGTTCTGTTAGAGCTTCGATATCTAAACCTTGAGGATTTTTGCGAAGTAGAATTTCTGCGATCTTCAAATATCCTAAATTACGGAACTCATAGAGCTTCATAGACTTGGGATTAGGTGAAGATTCGTCAAAGAATGGAGTAGATAAACTTTTCTCAAGGCTAACTGCGTAATCTTTGCTTAACTCCACTGGTGAATCTTGTAAATCATTTTGTTCATTTTCAAGATCTGTCTGATTAGCCCGAAAAAATCTTACCCCAGCAATTGTAGTTTCTATACTTTTGACCAAAGATCTATAAATATCAGCTTTTGCGGAAGTTTCAGTGAGGATTTGCTCACACTCCTTCAACCTCTGTTTATTTAAGGTTAATTGCTCTTGCAGCATTGTAAGTAGGAGTTTTTCATTCATTCATTTATTTTAGAACTAGGATATGTTTTTTACGATCTAAAATAAATGTATCACAAGCTTGAAAATATTGTCAAACTTTTCAAGAAAAAAGATTTCCAAGAAAAAGCAAATATTGCAATGATTTAACTAGACTTGCAAGGTATGCGCAAGGATCAAAGAAATCTTGAAAATTTCTGCAATTGGTATTAGAGGTAGAAAAAACAAAAAAGCCGCGCAAAGCGCGGCTTTTTTGTAATGAATTGAGAAAGTTATACGTTAACTTCAGCAGGTTTAACTTGAGCTAGTAAACCAGTCAGGAAGTCACCTTCGATCACTTCTGTTTCTAAAAGCTTCTCCGAGATTGACTCTAGCAAATCACGATTCGCATTGAGAATCGCTAGCGCCTTCGCATGGGCATTCTCGACTATGGTTTTGATTTCCTTGTCGATCGCTTCCGAAGTTGCAGGGCTGACATTGCGTGCCATCTCCATACCACCGAGGAATTGATTTTGTTGCTTTTGGTAGGCAAGTGGCCCCAAAACTTCGCTCATGCCGTAGCTAGTCACCATCTTATCTGCGAGATCGGTAGCCCGTTGGAGATCATTCGATGCGCCAGTGGTAATGCTACCAAAAATGATTTCTTCTGCCGATCGCCCACCGAGAAGAGTCGCGATTTGGGCTTCGATTTCTTCTTTGCTTAACAAGAAGCGATCTTCTGTTGGGAGTTGTAAGGTGTAGCCGAGAGCCGCCATACCGCGAGGCACGATTGAGATTTTCTCAACTTTGCCGCTACTGGAGTTAAGCGCTCCTACTAGAGCATGACCAACTTCGTGATAGGCGACAATCCGCTTCTCGTTCTCATTGAGAACGCGACTCTTCTTTTCTAGACCAGCAACTACACGCTCAACAGCTTCAGCGAAGTCTTCAAGCAAGACAGTTTCTCGTCCAGCACGGGCTGCAAGTAATGCAGCTTCATTTACGAGGTTAGCAAGGTCAGCACCTGCAAAACCTGAAGTACGAGTAGCGATCGTTTCTAGGTCAACACTCTTGTCGAGGGTGACTTTCGCCGCATGGATTTTGAGAATTGCTAACCGTCCGCTCTTGTCAGGGCGATCGACTAAGACTTGGCGATCGAAACGACCTGGACGTAATAGGGCTTGGTCAAGGGTTTCTGGACGGTTAGTTGCAGCAAGAACGATTACTGTCGTTCCATCTACTCCGAAACCATCCATTTCCGTAAGCAATTGGTTGAGAGTTTGTTCGCGCTCATCGTTACCGCCATACATACCACCGCTAGAACGAGCCTTACCGATCGCATCTAACTCATCGATAAAGATGATACAAGGGGATTGTTTCTTAGCTTGCTCAAACAAGTCACGAACTCGTGAAGAACCAACACCGACAAAGAGTTCGACGAATTCAGAACCAGAGATACTGAAGAAGGGAACACCAGCTTCACCAGCGACAGCTTTGGCAAGCAGAGTTTTACCAGTACCTGGGGGGCCAACTAGCAATACACCCTTAGGAATCTTTGCGCCGATTTTGGTGTACTTCTCTGGAGTTTTGAGGAACTGGACAATTTCTTGAAGTTCTAGTTTCGCTTCGTCAACGCCTGCAACATCGGTAAACATAGTTTTGGTTGCTTCGCCTTCGACATAGACCTTTGCCTTGCTCTTGCCAATCTGTAAGCCCCCAGGAGCACCACCGCCACCGTTACGACTAAAGAGTTGGAAAATACCCACAAAGATCAACGGGGGAATTACCCAGCTAAGTAATGTGCCGAACCAGCCAGACTTTTGTACAGGTGCAGCCGCAAATTCTACGCCACTCTTTTCGAGGCGTTCAGGGAGATTTAAGTCAAAAATTGGGGTGGTAGAAATCACATCACCAGGAATTTCAGGGCTGACACCCTTTAATTGATAGGTGATTTGGTCTTGTCCGATATATACGCGTGCTACATGTCCTTCTTCGATTTCATGCACGAACAGACTATAAGGAACACGGGCTACGGGAGGTGCGAATAAGTTTGGTAAAAATATATTTATAATGAGCAATCCTGCACCGATCAGCAATAGGACATTGCCGATGAGTCTGGCGCGCGATCGCTTGGGGTCTTCTTTTTTTACAGCCATTTTTTTATACTTTAAGATTTGTTGCTAAAGTCATTATAGAAACTTTGTTTTACTAACGCTAGACTAAAAACGTAGGGATAGCCGACTGTATCGCTAGAAGGATCTAAATTTGATTCAATAAACATTATTCATCAAGTTAATTTAGCCATGTAGCAACTGTGAAGGCGTTTAAAGACTTAAAAGGGGATGCAAATTTGATCTTTAATTTAGGCGTTAATATACTTGACACACTAAGCCCGAAAAATCGGGCTTTTTTCGTATTGTAACCGATTAATGTTTAAAGTAAATCCATATCAAATAATTGCATTTGTTGAATATTTTTCAAAATCCAGCTATCATCCCCAGTTCTGATAGCAATATCTTCTAAAACGCTTAAAATGGTTTGATTTTCAGGCGTTGTGCCATTTTTTAGAAGGGGTAAAATATTTAGGACAATATCATCAAAGTGAGCGCTTCTTTTTTCGCGGTCAAGTCTTCTTAAGTAACTTATCAGATAATATTTAATCCTTAACCTAATATCAATATGCGATTTAAATTTAGATCCTTTTTTGATTGTAAATAGTTCAGTTTTTTCGTTGTAATCAAAGTTCCCAATCAAAATAGGCGACAAATCCGAGTATTCTTTTTTTAATAAATCTAAAAAACCAAGCTCTAATCCTTTAATGATCAACTCATCATTGATTTGCTCAAGAGTAGCACCATTATCTTTTGCAATAATCCCTTCTATCGTTTGAATAACAATTTCTGTTATATCCATACCAAGATTAGCTTTCATGATTGCTTTAGGGCTGCGAACCTTGCGAAAATTAATGATTAATTGCCCTGACAGAACAGTAAAAGGATTTTGTCTTTTCTTGAAGCTTGTTTGTCCATTTTTCTGAGGTATTGCTCCGACATACTCAAATCCACAACTCTCAGAAGTGTTAACAATTAAATCCCAGAACTCAGGGTCTTTATGAGCGAATACAAACGAAAGCCATCTATCAAATTTTAAAACGCGATACATCTCTCTAATGCTTTGTGCAATCAACTCATTGTATTGTTCCTTTGTTTTTTGATTCTCACCACCTTCAATTGCTTCCTGCTTATAATCTAATTCCGTAACTTCTAGATCTAGCCAAGCATTCCACATTACAGATAAATCCAAATAAGGAATCTTCTTCCCATAAGGCGGATCAGTGTAAATATAATCTACACTTTCATCTTGAATAAAACTTAAATTGGTTGCAGTTCCTTTGATGATTTGTGCATTAGTAATAGTTTCTTGGTTTATGTAAGGTTCAATTTCTATTTTTGCACTAACAACCTTTTTAAATCTTGACTCTAAATTTGATAAAGTATCAATAAATGCAGGTTCTTTGGCTATTCTGTAACGATAATACGCAAAAATACTGCTATTCCCTCTCCCCTCACTTCTTCCTTTTGATGCATGATAGGTTAAATTTATTTTGTTTAGTAAACCAGAAAACATTAATAATAACGAGTGACGTATATTTACTTTTTTTCTTTTAAAATAATTGATTTTAATAAGCTTAATTCAGCTAATTGCTGTTTACTAAACAATTGATCTACTGTATCTACATCAGAACCTTTAGGCAGTTTAACCCCTTGGGGATAAGGATATTTCTTTAATGCTCTATCAATATCTTCATCTTTCAATGGTTTTTTTTCTTGAAATTCTTTTTTTATCCTTTCAAAAGCTTGGCTCAAATTATTAGCGCTTAAATTCATGTTATCTATAGGAGCTAACAATGAATTAACTATAAACACAGCCATCGGGTTAATATCGATGCTTATAGCTTTTCTCCTGTTCATTAAGGCTTCAATTGCAGTGACTCCACTTCCGCCAAAAGGGTCTAATATTACATCACCAATTTGGCTGTAATTCTTAATGTACTCAGCGACTACGTTCCAAGACTGTTTTGTAAAATATCCATGAACGCCAAAATGTCTTTTTGCTTGTTGCTTTTTTACAGGAATTTCTTTAAGTAACGGACGCTTATTGTAATCAAAATCTTTTTTATTATTAACAACAAAATTAATGCTTTCATATGTAACTTTTTTTCCGTCTTGAAAGCTATTAGGAGACAAATAAAGATTTAATTTTTCCCAATAATTACTTATTTCATTAAGAGGGAAACATAAAATAGGTATGTTTGTTTCAACAGTCTTGAAAAGTGAAAATTCTAATCCATTGCAAAGAGCAAAATAGTTACTTCTGATTTCAGGATGAGTGGCATAGCTGTAAACTTGCTCTACATTATCGCCAACCTTTATATTTTGGTTTGGCGCTTTAGCATCAAGTACCCAAACATAGCTATTTTCTACTTTTAAAACGTAATCAGGAATAAGGTTGATAGGGCGCTTTTTGCTTCCTGTCCGTAAAAAAGGATGCTGCAAAGTTTTACTACGGACTATATTTGATTGCTCATATCCCAGCGCCTTAAGGATAGGAAGTACAATGACCTCTCTTACGCTATCTTCCTTAAAATCCAGATCTTGAGCTATATATTCAATATCAATATTCCCAAAAAGTTCCGAAAAGTTCATCTTTCTGTTAGGCAATAGCCTACCATTATCGTATATGCTAATTTTATTTTTAATCTTAGATAATACTATGGCATGACCAAAGAAAGAAAAAGTATTTGCTAGCGTTTGCCCTCACAGCGATCGCGTGGCTTACTCAAAAGGTATGTGTAAATCCTGCTATAACAAGTCTAAATTGACGGCTAAGGCGATCGCTAAGAACAATGCTAGTGATGCTGCAAGATTGGCTAAACAGCACTACGAAGACAAAAACAGAGAAGAGCGCAATGTTCAGCGTAGGGAATACGCTAGGTGATCGCGCTCTTCTGAGAAAAGCATTTAAGCAGAAATTTGCTTAGGTGGCAAAGGTGTAAGAGCTTTAATCATTGCTTCTTTTTTAGAAGCAGGAAAAACTCCTTTCTTTACTTTGGTAGAAAGATAATTAGGAAATTTATTTGGCAGATACTCATTTTGAATCCACAGCCTAAACTCACCCAAAGCACCTAAGGGGAAAATATAGGCAGAAATAAACTTATTAGAATCAGAAAATATTTTTAATACGAAAAAGCCCGAAAGATCGGGCTTGGTGTGTCAAGTATATTAATGCCTTAATTTAACTTGTCTTTAGTTTAAATTAGACAACTTGATAATTAAAGTTGAAGGTTGCCCATTGCTGCATATCCAACATCCATGCATCACCTATATTAGCGGCATTGCCAAACTCTGAAGGCTTGCCAGCCCGATCGAGATCATCCAAAAGAGATTGTGCGACTTGTAACGGATTAGGAATGGAAATTAATCCATTCAGAGATGAGGCTTGGCGTTGCGAAGCTTCTAAAATTTTGGCAACCTGTAAAAGTGGCGATCGGCTAATCACAATATAAACATCGACCATACCTTTAGGAGCAGAAACAGCCCAATTCATTGGCGCTTTGGGATAGGGAATTGTTAAAGTTTCCGATGGGGGAATGATGCCGTCGTTGGCGTAGGGAGTAGAGATAAAGTTAGGTGTGAGAATCTTGCTGCGAGGATCGAGACAGAAAATTCGCATATATAGCGGCCGATCGCTAAAGTTTTCAATTTGACATTCAAGGCGATCGCCGATATTAATCGGTTTAGTCCGAGCGATATTGCTGACGGCATTTGCAGGAATAAGAGTAGCGCGTGCCGCAGATTTACTAGCCACAGTGACGGCTCGTTCATCGACACCGATCATGGCTTTGAGGGTGACACGTACATCAAGATGGCTTGCGGCTTGATTTTCAGTAGTACGGATCAGCTTTGCCGCGAGTAGGCTTTCAAGAAATGGCTGTAAGCGCTTAATCGCCACACCTACCGACTCACCCACGGAACCAAAGGAGCCAAGAATCGGTGTATGTCCAACTGTAAATAAACCATAGCTTGCCGACTGCACTCCAAATAGACAATCAGCGCATTGTTCATTGGCATTTACGCCAAACATATTTGGCAAGGTTGAGAAGGCACTGGTGGCATCAACACGCTCAATTTTGCTCAAGCCGACATCAAGGGCGATCGCTAATTTGACATTGTGTGAAATTGCTCGCATTACTTCCTGAAGTAATTGCCCTGTTTCTAATTTGGAATTGATGCTGTGCTCGGTTAAAACTTCAATTTTGCCGTTAAATCCATTGCGCGATTTGAGTTGAACTGTTGCTTGTGGGTTAGCTGGAATCGATTTGAGAACAGACTCTGTTTCTGGTTTATTAGAAGTCGTCGAAGTGCTTGCGGCTGCCACCACATTCAAAATTGCCCCAGCCGCGTAATTACTTAAAACGGCGATTGGTAAACCCGCCAAATAGACATCCGCCGTATGGCGATCGCTACTACTATTTATAATCACACCATCAGAACCAAAGTCAGGAATTGGTAACATCTCGGCAAAGGTGCTAGTAGCGATCGCCTTTTGTTTGGACTCTTCAACTTCCCACATATTCGCAACTTGTTTCTCGATGGTGAGATTGTCATTATGTAAAGCACGGCTATCGAGGGTAGTGGCAAGATCACTCATCACCACATTGATTTTCGTAGCAGGAACGATCTGCCATAGTTGCTGCACTAGGGCATAGGTAAATGCACCACTACTAAAACCCGACCATTGTGCATCAGCACAGAGCATATCGCCAGAGGCTGCGCGTAAAGCTGTGCCAATTAGTTTCTGATTAATGGGTTGCTTGTTCGGCTCTGCTACGGTTGGTGGTTGCCAGTTTTTCAGTCCAACTCGCGATCGCAAACGGAAATTGCCTATTGCCGACACATTCGGATAGTAAAAGCCTGCGTCGATGATGTTCAAAATCCGATCCGTGGCGATCGCTTGTAGCCACCCCTGCCATTCCTGTTCTGTAATGTCCCGCAAGTTTTCCAGATTTTGCGGCAAGCCACTATCGACAGGGACAAGCGTATTGTAATTACCGAGACGCGATCCATGTCCGCTAAAGTGAACGATTACCAAATCATTAGGTAAAGTCTGGGCAACTAAATGGGTGGCGATCGCATCGGCAATGTTAGTGCGGGTAGCATCAAGATCGGTCAGCGTCACAATATCTTGGGGCGCAAAGCCAAAGCGATGAATTAGTAACTCCTTTTGTAACTCCACATCATTGACGCAACCATGCAAAGGCAACCATCCATTCGCTGTTGACGACAATAAATTTTGCGGTTCCTCTTTAGCGTCATATTGATTAATCCCTATCAATAGCGCTCGTTTACGCGGCGTTGATGCAGTTGTTTGCCTCACATATTGCTCGGCAGCAAATACCACGCGATCGCGGTTAAGAAATTGCCATCCGATCAGACTGGTTAGTCCTGCTTGTAAGAATTGTCGCCGCGTAATCCCCATATTTCCGCCGTGATTTCCTTTGTTTTTTGCGATCACCCCTCTTAATTAAACCCGATGCAAGGCAACTCTATTCAGTTATTTTGCCCAATTTTCAACTAGATTTTTTCAATAAGTAGAATTACTCAAATAAAAAAAGAGATGAGACGAAAAGTGTCTCATCTCTTTTTTTATTAAAGATTTTCTGGATCAACACCCATTTCATGGAGCTTAGCGGTAAATTTTGCGATCGTGTCTAGAGCCTGTTCTTTTGCAATTTTTTCCGTAGCAGCTTGTTCAGCTTGTTCGAGATAAGTTAAAAACCTTGTACCATCAGGTTGAAGTATCTTGAGAGTTTCATCAGTAAGTTCAAAACGAATTCCTAAGCGAGGACTGATCCAATTTTGAATATCGGCTATTGGTTCGAGATGATGATCGTCATGATTTCTTAACCAACCAACCAAATCATTGGCAAGATGATCGTAAACATAGTATTCCTCGACACCATAGGTTTGGTAGAACTCAAATTTTCGGGCCATCTCCGAAATTCGATTTCCCCTCGACAAGACCTCAAATACTACTTGAGGCGCAATTCCTTCTTCGAGGTGTTGAATATAGGAACCTCTTGCGCCCTTTGGTCTCCCAAACACGACCATCACATCAGGAGCGCGACGAATTTCTGATTGCCCCTCCACAGGATACCAGAGCAAATCTCCCGCAATGAATACATTATTTTTATCTTTAAAAAGAGCCTCCAATCCGCCCTCAATCGTGACAATCCATTGATAATGCTCGGTACTTTCAGCCATCGGTTGTCCATCGCTACTAGGATAGATGATTTCTAATTTGGAGATTGTGTTGGTCATAGTTTTTGATCGGTATTTGGGGTTGATAAATTCGCGATCGCCAAGCAGCTAAATCTAATTATATAACTCATGTTACGCAGAAGCCTAAAAAGGTTTCAGAGACTGCCATTCCAAGTGAGATTGCTGCAAAGCCTTGATATATAATTTGGATTTGAGAGCGAAGTGATTGAGCTTAGAATTAAG
>JBIKYZ010000187.1:0-10409 GCA_044354985.1 Pseudanabaena sp.
AGCACGGTCGCTTACCTAAAAGCATTTTTCGTCGTGGCTTTGATTTCCTGCGTCACTTCATCTTTGACCTTCATCTCAATTCCGAGGCTTTCTTCAACTCCATTAAATTTTTGTCCTGTACTTAGTTAATCAAGTTAAACCATATACATTTTGTGGCTCAGAGAAACTTAAGAACTTAATGAAACTTGGATGTTATATCAATTCCCAAAATATTCAGGGTGACTTGGTTGAATGTGGCACATACAAAGGTGGCTCTGCTGCTGTCATTTCACGATATTTAGGTAGGGATAGACATCTTTGGCTTTACGACAGTTTTGAGGGGATGCCTAAAACATCTATCAAAGATGGCGAAAAAGCTAAAGAGTATGTTGGCGAAGGTATAGCATCGGAAGAGGATGTTTATGAAATCCTTAAATTAGTTGACACAGACCTAAGCCAAGTTACTATACATAAAGGCTTATTTCAGGAATCTTTTGCCAGAAAAAAACCGAAGAAAGTTGCTTTCTTACATTGTGATGCAGATTGGTATGAATCAGTACTACTTGTACTAAAAACTTTTTATCATCTCATTCCTGAAGGTGGAGTAATTGTTCTTGATGACTTCGGTTATTGGGAAGGAAGTAGAGAGGCTTTTTACGATTTTTGCCAAGAATATGATATTAAACCACTTGTCGAACGTGTATCTTGTGATCAACTTTTTTGGTATAAAGGTAAGACCTCAAATCGGTAATCATTGATGCAGAGAAAATGGCTGTTTAAATGGAATAAACCCAAAAAAGCATTGTGGTATTCCGAATCAGAATTTGATGAGATATGGAAAAATAGAATTGCTGTAATGGCATCATATATTAATATATCTGGCACAGTGGCTGATTTTGGTTGTGGTTTAATGTGGTTGGAGCCACTTTTAAAACCAGAAAATAGATATCTTCCTATCGATTATATAACTAGAGATAGCCGTACTCTAGTTATAAATTTAAATGTGGATTTAATCCCAGAGATCAATGCTGAGATAGCGTTTCTAAGTGGTGTTTTAGAGTACGTAGAAGATGTAAATAATTTCATTGATCAGCTAATCAATAGAAGTTTTAAAAGAATTATATTGTCGTACTGTACCTTAGAAAAATTTAACAACCTAAATAGCAGAATCTCTTTAAATTGGGTAAGCCACAAATCTATTTTTGAAATACTATACTTGTTCTCCAGCAAATATAACTTAGTTAATATTGATGATGTAAACGGCAATACAATTTTTATTTTTGACAAAAAATATGAAAATCTGCTTATTCGATCCAAGTATTGAAAACAATGATTACTCACCAAGCTCAAATCTTGGTGATTTAATTATTCAAGAAGCAGTTAATCGAGAATTGCTGAGCATATTTAATAAGTGTGATATAAAAAGAATTTCAACTCAAACTTATTTAAAACAAGAGCAGATTAGAACATTTCACAATTGCTCACTTATTTTTGTTGGTGGAACCAACTTACTTTCTTCAAAGATGAATGAATATAGACAGTGGAAAATATCTCTATTTAATTCTTTTAGGATAAGTAATGCAATTTTGTTAGGAGTTGGGTGGTGGCAATACCAAGAAAATCCTAATCTATATACAAAGACTATTTTAAGATGTGCTTTATCTAATAAAATATTACATTCAGTTAGGGATAACTATACTAAACTAAAGCTAGAATCCATTGGGATTAAAAATGTTTTAAATACTGGATGTCCAACTATGTGGCCATTAGCTGAACTTAAACCCTATGAGATTCCATCTTCAAAAGCTGAAAATGTACTTTTGATGCTGACTGACTATTATCAAGACATTGATTTAGACAAAAAACTGATTGAGGTATTGGTAAGGCAATATAAAACTGTTTTTGCATGGCCACAAGGTAGAAATGATATGGAATATATACGTAATTTCAACTTGCCAGTAGTGATACTTGAACACTCTCTAGAATCATTAGATAATTTTATAAAATCAGGAATTCAATTTGACTATATTGGTACAAGATTACATGGTGGTATTAGATGTCTTTTGGCGCGAAAAAGATCACTGATTCTTGAGGTAGATAATCGAGCTAAAGAGATCGCTATTGGTACGGGCATAACTACAGCACAAAGGGATAATTTTGACTATATAAAGCAATGGATAGAAAAACCATTAATTACAAAAATTAATCTAGATATAAATCTAATTAATAAATGGAAAAGCCAATTTAATGATGCTAAATATGAATCAATATCTTAATCTTGGTTGTGGAGAGCGTTTTCATGGCTCTTGGATAAACATAAATTTTGTATCTACAGGAAAAAATGTTGTAGCCCATGATTTAAAAAAGGGAATTCCCTTTGCAGACAATTCCTTTGATGTAGTCTATCATTCCCATGTGTTAGAGCATTTTCCTAAAGTAGAGGCAGTAAATTTTATTAGAGAATGCTATCGTGTGTTACGTCCTCAAGGGATCTTAAGAGTAGTAGTTCCAGATCTTGAGCGAATAGCCAGAATGTATCTGCATTGCCTAGAAAATGCTAGTAATGGTTCTGAAGAATGGGAACAAAACTATCAGTGGATACTATTAGAAATGTATGACCAAACAGTGAGAAATAAATCTGGTGGAGAAATGTTCAATTTTCTATGCAAACAAAACATTTCTAACCAAGAATTTGTGATCAAACGTTGCGGTGTTGAAATTGAAAACATTATAAACAATTCTCAAAAAAAGTCTTTTTCAAAAAACAAGGCTGAAAATAGTTTTAAAAAGTTTCTTAAACATATTTATCGACTATTGCGATATTCTAATTACCGCCGTCAGGCAGTTCTTAAGCTTATCCTTAGTCCAACAGAACTAGATGCGCTAGAAATAGGGCAGTTTAGACAAAGTGGAGAGGTTCATCAGTGGATGTACGATCATTACTCTTTATCTAGTTTGTTAAAAAAATGTGGATTACAAGAAATCACAAAACGAACAGCGCATGAAAGCTATATCCCTGAATGGACTAGCTTTAATTTGGATACTGAACCTGATGGTTCTGTTTATAAGCCAGATTCTCTGTATATGGAATCTATAAAACCAGTCTTATGAAAATTTTACATGTCAATCAATCTGATATTTCTGGTGGAGCTGCGATCGCCTATTAATAACTCTATGAAAGATCAATTCCAGCGCTTTACGCTCAACCCCGAACCAAGAGATTTTTTAAAAGTGTTGCTTCGTAACACTTTTAAAAAATCTCTTGTGATTCATTTAATCGGAAATTACTTTAAGATGTAAATCATCGTGTTTGACTAGCGTAATTTTTTTATAAAAGCATGTCTAAACAGTTTCCATTAATATCAATAGTCACTCCCTCTTACAATCAAGCCAATTTTCTGGAAGCAACTATTCAAAGTGTAATTTCTCAAAATTATCCAAATCTTGAATATATTATTATTGATGGTGGTTCAACAGATGGTAGTATCGAGATTATCAAGAAATTTCAAGAGTACCTACATTTCTGGTGTAGTGAGCCAGATAAAGGTCAATACGATGCAATCAATAAAGGGTTTACTCATGCCACAGGTGAGATTATGGCGTGGATTAATAGTGATGATATGTATTGCCCTTGGGCATTTAGGACAGTAGCAAGTATTATGTCCGAGTTACCACAAGTTGAGTGGCTAACAACCCTTCAGCCAGGTGGTTGGGATTGGAATAGCTTCTGTAGTGGATTTGGTTCAATTTCTGGTTACTCAAAAGAAGCATTTTTAGACGTATGTTATCTACCAAGCAATCAGAAATTTATAGGGTGGATTCAACAGGAATCAACTTTCTGGCGACGCAGTCTATGGCAAAAAGCTGATAGTTATATTCGTACTGACTTAAATTTAGCTGGAGACTTTGATCTATGGGCGCGTTTTTATCGCCATGAAGAACTATATGGAACAAACTCTCCGCTAGGTGGATTTCGTTCACAAATCAATCAGAAAACCCAATTCATTGACCGCTATATTTGTGAAGCAATGAATTCATTATCTATTATGCAAGAATTAGAAAATTGGCATCCTAATTACTATCGTGAAATGATCATATACTTAAAACTAAATAAGATTCCAAAACTAAGAAATATATTGAAACAGGTCAATGGATATAGCGGCAAAAGAGTAGTAAGACAAAATATGAATACCCCAAACAGTTTTTGGGAAGTAGAAGATTATAAGTTTTTTTAGTAACATCATTAGTCGGGCTATATATGAAAGTTCTTCAGATTAATTTTAGTGATTATGCAGGAGGTGGAGGTGGAGCAATCGCCATGTACCGCCTTTATCTCGGATTAAAATATGCTGGTATAGATTGCAAAATATTGAGTGGTTACAAAACCCTACAAATATCTAACTCGCAAGCAATTTCTCGTTCTAGACTAGAATTTAAACTGCAAAAAATCACTCGATTACTCGGATTGAATGATATACATTGCTTTAGCTCATTTAATATTGTCGAAGAAAATTTTTACAAAGAAGCCGACATTCTTAACTTTCATATAATTCACAGTAGTTTTTTCAGCTATTTAGCTATTCCTAAATTAACAGTAACTAAACCTGCTGTTTTCACTCTCCATGATATGTGGAGTTTTACTGGGCATTGTGCCTATAGCTATGACTGCGATCGCTGGAAAATTGGCTGTGGTAGCTGTCCTTATCCTGATATTTATCCAGCCATTCGTCGTGATAGTACTAGTATTGAGTGGAAACTCAAAAATTGGATTTACAGTAAATCAAATTTAACTATCATCACTCTTAGTCATTGGCTAACCGAACAAGCTAAAGCTAGTATGCTTAGTCGCTTTCCTATCCACCACATTCCTAATGGTATTGATACAGATGCCTATCAACCATTAGATAGACATTTATGTAAGGCTGTTTTAGGTATTCCTCAAAATAAAAAAGTACTTCTATTTGGCGCTGATAGTCTTAAAGATAAACGCAAAGGTGGAGATTTATTATTCAATGCTTTACAGCAATTACCACAATCCCTTAAGGCTGAGGTATTACTTCTGACCTTTGGTAATGGTAGTGAAGCGATTACTGCTAAATTAGGAATACCGACTATTGGCTTGGGATATATTAGTAGCGATCGCCTAAAGTCTATGGCTTATTCGGCGGCTGACCTGTTTATTTTCCCTACCCGTGCTGACAACTTACCTTTGGTATTACAAGAAAGTATGGCTTGTGGAACGCCAATGGTATCCTTTGACATCGGTGGTGTTCCAGATCTAGTAAGACCGATGGTCACAGGGTATTTAGCAAAGCCTGAAGATGCCAAGGATTTTTGCAATGGCATTGTGGAGTTACTAGAAAATGAGCAATTACAGCAAACCATGAGCGTCAATTGTCGTACGATCGCCCTTACAGAATATTCTTTAGAATTGCAAGCAGAGCGTTATATCAAACTTTACAAAGAGATTTTGCTTTAAATCACAAAAGCAAGAGGCGGTGCAAAGCACCACCTCTTGCTAAACTATTCTACCAAAGCAATATGACTTGGCGTAGTGTGATTTGGCGCGATCGCATCGGCGGAGCTCTCGATCATTTTGGTGGCTAAGTTGGGAACTAGTCCAAAGAAAACGATGATCAGTGCGAGAGCGATCGCAGGAAATTTTTCTTGCCATTTTGCAAAGGGAAAATTACTAATCGGTGGCTGATTGGCAATTTTTTCGACAGCAAGACGACCAAAAAACACTCGATCGATCATGATTAGGAAATAGACCGCAGTTAATCCAGTTCCAATCATACAGAGAAGCGTTTGGATGGGGAATACCGCAAAACTGCTACGGAAAATCACAAATTCAGCAATAAACCCAATCATTCCTGGTGTACCTGCGCTTGCCATGGCAGCCAAAATCATCAGCGAACCTGTAATTGGTAAACCACGTTCAGGATTGAGCAAACCATTGAGAGAGTTGATATCTCGGGTTCCTGTTTTCTTGTAAACAATACCCACCAGAATAAATAGTAGTGCCGAGATCAGCCCATGACTGACCATCTGAAAAGTAGCCCCTACTAGTGACAATGGTGTAGCAGCGGCTAAGGCGAGCAGGATATACCCCATATGTCCTACAGAACTATAGGCAACCATTTTTTTCATGTCAGTTTGGGTGATTGCGGTAAGACATCCATAAATGACACTGACCACAGCCCAACCTGCCAAAAATGGAGCGATCGCTTGCCATGCCTCGGGCAGTAACCCCAGTCCAAATCGCAATAGACCATAAGTTCCTAGTTTCAGCAGAACTCCTGCGAGTAACGTAGAAACTGGGGTTGAAGCTTCAACGTGAGCATCGGGTAACCATGTATGCAATGGCACGATTGGAATTTTGATACCAAAGCCAAGGAGTAGCAGAACTAGCAAAATTCCTTTGGTCGTTGTCGATACGCCTTCAAGATTTAAGTCTTGATAATTAAAGGTAAAAGCTGTATCACCACTGCCTAAAAACGCCATACCAAAGAAAGCCGCTAAGATCAGCACCCCTGAGATGGCAGTATAAATTAAAAACTTGGTAGCCGCATAACCACGTTTTTCTCCGCCCCAAATTGCAATTAATAGGTAGAGTGGGATTAGTTCAATTTCAAAGAAAAGGAAAAAGAGGAGTAAATTTTGAGAAAGAAATGCTCCATTGACACCGCCCCCAAGCAGTAATAGCAATGGAAAATAGAGTCGAGGACGTTGGACATCATTGCTGATGTAGGTAGCGACAATCAGCAATAATCCATTCATTAGAACTAGTGGGAAGGATAGACCATCAACACCTAGCCGATAGGTGAGTCCGATCGGATCTAACCAAGCTAAGGACTCGCTTAATTGGATTGTGGATAGACTAATATCAAATTTGGTGATTAAGAAGAGAGACCATCCAAATGTAGCGATCGCAATTCCCAATGACAATCGACGTAACTGCTGGGAATCAAGGGCTGCTCCCGCTAAAATGATAAGAAGCGCACCTGCGATCGGACCCCAAACTAATGTACTAAGCATATTTGATTAAAAAATAATAATTAAAACCAATAAAAGTTCAGCGCACATGGCGCTGAACTTTTATTGAAGACCGTAAAAAGCAGCAAATCCGATCAGAATTAAACCGATCATGATTGTTAGCACATACTGCTGTAACCTGCCTGTCACCGTATATTTCAAGCTTTCACCGCTAAATATTGAGGCAAAGCCAACAAAGTTGACCGAACCATCAACTAAATAGCGATCAATCCAAGCCAAAAATTTGGAACCACCGCCCACAATCAAGACCACTGTGTATTTATAGATGGCTTGTACATAGAGGTCATAGGCTAGTAAATCCTGTACAGCTTTCCATACCTGACGAGTAGCCTTGGGCAACATCGGTACTGAGCTACCAGTTTCGTATGGTTTGATGTAGATATATGCACCTAATCCAAAGCCCAGAAGCCCAGAAGCAGAAAGTGCGACAGTACCCCAGATATCCACTGTATCTAAGTCAATATCTACGAATTTCCATGATGGCAACAAAATGGGCACAAGCAAAGTAATGATCGTTAGTGAGACTAATGGAAGTGCAACTGGCCAAGCAACTTCGGGTGCACGTCGGGTTTTGGGCTGGGTGGGACCAAGAAATACGAGTGCAAACATTCGCATTAGTCCGAAGGCAGTAATGCTATTTACTAATAGGGCGATCGCAATTAACCAAGGGTCACTATTCCAAAATGTTTCTTCCCAACGTAAGAGTGTCCAAAATCCACCAAAGGGAATGAAAGCCACTAAGCCCAGCGAACCAACAATAAATCCAATTAGACTGGCGGGCATTCGAGTTTTGATGCCACCCATTTCTGTAAGATCTTGAGTCATTGTGGATATCATCACAGCGCCTGAACTTAGGAATAGCAGTGCTTTGCTGATGCCATGACTAAAGAGCAACCCCAATGCTAGATCGGGTTGTTGCATCCCTACGGCAATGAAAACTAGACCAAGGTAAGCGCTGGTTGAGTGGGACAAAGCTCGCTTCATATCGATTTGGGCGATCGCAACTAATGATGTCCCGATCGCTGTAATTGCGCCAATGACCACAGACACCTCGGCAGCCAATGGGAACAGCGCTAATACTGGCTGAAACTTAATTAGGACATATGCTCCTGCGCCCACAACGACAGAATTCCGCAAAATCGAAGCGGGGTTTGGTCCCTCCATCGCCTCATCTAGCCATAGATGTAATGGGAACTGGGCGCATTTACCCAGTGGTCCTGCAATTAAAGCCAGTCCTAATAATGTGCCAAATTGTTGATGCTCGGCAAAATAGGCGATTGTTTGAGGCGCATCAGCCCATGTTTTGAGATCGGAAAAATTCAAACTGTCTGTAAGATTGGACAGTGAAACTACAGCCATCAACAAAAATAAGTCGCCGACTCTCTTTGTCCAAAATGCGTCTCTAGCAGCAGTTACTACCAGTGGTTGAGCATACCAAAATCCGACCAGTAAATAAGTTGATAGGGTGAGCATTTCCAGCAGGGCATAGCTAAAAAATAGTGAGTCACTAAAGGCAATCCCTGTGATCGCAGCTTCAAAAAAACCAATTAAGGCGCAAAATCTGGCGATCGCCCAATCAGTTTCGAGAGATCCTAGCCCATAGACCTGTGAGATCAGACTCATTACGGCAATCATTACTGACGCACCGACACTAATCGTGGAGATATCAAAGGAGCAAGCAAGATTTAGATCAAAAGCTTGAAACCAAATAAATTCAAATTGTTGCGAAGGTTGTCCCCAAATTGATGTCAGCAGCCAACAGCTATGCACTAGTGCTAGTACAGTCATCAATATGTTCAGGTAAGCCGCAGGACGTGGACCTGTACGACGCACTATCCTTAATGACCAAGGGAGTGTTAGCCCTGCGCCCAGCAAACCATAGCAAGGAAGTAGCCAAGCTGTTTCTAGGATCATTGAGTTTACTATAGAGTTTTTACTATGTTTATCTTAAAATCTATTAGATATTCTAAGAGTTTACCGTAAAATGCTTTGCACCCCTTTGTTTAATCCAAGTGATTAATATATATGATTAATTTATGTGGTTACTTCATGTGGTTAATTCATGTAATTAATGCATTTGAAAATAGCGATCTAATAAAACAAAGCGATCGCAGGCTTGTTGATGTCGTTTTTGCCATGTGGTGGGACTACGTGAGGTTTGCAACATGGTTAAATCTACGCCAAGCATTTTTAATTGTTTATCAATTTCCACTTGTAAAGATAAATTTTGCGGCGTGATCTCTAAATTTGCATTGACAAGGTTTGACTGAAAAAATATTTGAATTTCGCTAAGCGATCGCAGCCAGTCTTTGGCGATCGCAGGTGCAGGCTCTATTTGAGATGCGATCTCTGTTTGCAATCTTTCTAGCTGATTTTGCAAATCATGAATTAAATCTAAATAATTTTGTGGCAAGATCTTAGCAGTGAAATTTATCTGATACTACAACATTTGACTATAAACTTATCGCCAAGTGTATCGGCACATAAAAGCCATAGAGTGACGACGTGAAGAGTTTTCACTCTATGGCTTTTGTAAGTTCAGCATCTCTTTCTGGACATTCATACCAATGACTAATGCATCATTCAGCATAGAACTATACTGATCGGCTTGATTCTTCACTTCTAAGCACTCTAATGCAATTAGATTTTGCTCAATATTATCAAAAAGCTGGCGATGACTACTTAAAAAGTTCCGATGCTCTCGGAGGATTTTTTCTGTAGTTAAGCCGCAAATTAGACTATCTCTAGTTAGCTCAAGAGCTTGCAGTATATCTTCGCGATGATCGAGGTGCTGATCGCGATTTACGGGTTGATTACTAGCAGACTTTAGGCGATCGCAAATATCGACAGCTAAAACCACCTGATTATACTTATCTACTTCATCGAGCAGATGCGACAAACAAGCCATTTTTTTAGATCTCTTCCAAGCAAATAGGTTCCAACTAGCGAACAGAATTAACACAAATGAGAATACAAAAATGGCAAACCCAACTTGATCTTGACGATTATTTATAGGGCTCCCAAGAGCTTGAAAGATCAAAATGCTAATTGGCAAACTGAAAATTGAAATTAAGAATAGAGTGATAGCCTCACTCAGTAAAAAAGGACCCAAGCATTTTTTCTTTTGGAGTATAGAAATTCTATAAGTACTTCCCATGAATAAAAGACTAATCTCTTTTCCTGTTACTCTCTCAAGATCTTGCTCAGTGATCTGCAAATTTCTGATATCAGTTTGCATGATTGTGGGGTAATTGGACTTTGGACAAGATTGAAGCAAAGAAAGAGCGGGATTAAGCGAAAAGGGATAATGAGAGTTTCAACTTTCAACCGAAAACAAATCATTATCCCTAAACCCATTATGCCAATAATTGTCA
>JBIKYZ010000480.1:0-3103 GCA_044354985.1 Pseudanabaena sp.
CTATGTGCTACTCTTGGTTTAGTTTCGATGAAGCAATTACGTTCAAACTTTGTTTCAGTATACATTCTCAGACTCTTTTATCTAAATCAAATCTCTGGATTTTCTATCTGCGTAAGGTGAGTTGATAAGTCAAAATTTTGCAATTAGTTACATTATCATCAACTATCAATATCCGAACATCCTTGAGATTAACTTCTTGGCGCGGTTTAAGCTGTGCGATCGTGGCGGAAGACTGCTTCATAAATGGGAGCCTAAACCAAAACTGTGAACCTTTACCTTCTTCACTATCGATACCAATTTCTCCGCCCATGAGATCGATAATTTGTTTGCAAATGGCAAGTCCTAAACCAGTACCACCATATTTGCGTGTAGTCGAAGCATCGACTTGGGTGAAGGGTTGAAACAGCTTTTTCTGAGCTGTAGCAGATATACCAATGCCAGTATCAATAACTCTAAATTCGATGATTGCCATCGATTCAGTTTCTGACTTGAGGGATACCTTGACGATTACTTCGCCTTCTGAAGTGAACTTAACGGCATTACTAACCAGATTGGTTAATATCTGCCTGAGTCGCGAAACATCTCCACATAGGTAAATAGGCACATTTTGATGAACTAGTGACGCAAGCTCTAGCCCTTTTGCCTGAGCAAGCATAGCAAGCAGATCAGTTACTTCCTCAACACAGGTGTTAAGGTCAAAATCAATCTCTTCTAATTCCATCTCATGAGCTTCAAGCTTCGAGAAATCTAGAATTTCATTGATTAATGTCAACAGATTTTCGCCACTAATTCTCACGGTCTCCACAAAATCTCTCTGGAGAGTCGAAAGCTCAGTATCAGCAAGCAAACCTGTCATTCCTAGTACCGCATTCATTGGTGTGCGAATTTCATGGCTCATAGTTGCGAGAAAAGAACTTTTCATCTTTGTTGCTATTTCTGCTTGATGACGAGCTTTTTCTAGTTCAATATTCTGCTGAGAGAGTTGCTCTCGTCGTAATGTTTCTTGTGCTAATAAAGTAGCTTGGTAAAGAGCAATCCCCACTTGATTACCAAGCTCTGCTAAAAAATTAACTTCAAAACTGTTCCAGTGCCTTGTCTCGCTACATTGGTGGACAATGAGTAGCCCCCAAAGTTGATCGCTTTCCAAAATCGGCACGACTAAGTTAGCTTGAACTTGACACTGGGACATCAATCTTTTATAACAATCAGACATATCTGAATTGGGAATATCGTCATTTATGACTTTGCGTCCTTGTCGAAAATCTTCCCATAGACCACGATAAAAGCACTCATCTCTGATATCGGCTTCCAATAGAGAGAGCCAAGGTGACTCCACTGACTCAACTGCAACTGAACCTTCCCATTCACCATCAAATCGATACACAACTACCCGATCTGCTTTAAGGTACTTTCTTACTTCTTCAACAGTTGTATTTAAGATCTCGCTAACATTCAACGATTGACGAATGCGTAGAGTGATTTGCGAGAAAACTATCGATCGCCAATTCTGCAACCGTACTTCTTCTTCGACCTGTTTGCGATCGGTAATATCAAGCCCTGAACAAATGATAAAAGAAATTTTATTTTCTGACTCAAGCACAGCCGTGGTTGACCAAGAAATTAACCGACGCTTACCACTCTTTGTTAACCAGTGGTTTTCATACGAATTTGATAAACTACTATTAGAAAATCGAGTAAAATTCTTGCTAATTGTCGTAGCTTCTTCATGCGGCAGAAAAATCTTGTAAAAGCTCTGATTTCTTACTTCTTCATAGTAATAGCCAGTTACTCTTTCACATTCACGATTAAATCTAATTATCTTTCCATCTAGATCTAATACAATTACAAGTGCACCAACTGTATCCAGCACCGTAACTGTAAAATCTCTTTCTTGCTTAAGGCTAGTTTCTAGTCGACGACTTGTAAGTATTTCATTGCAAACTGAATAAAATAGCACTGCAAGTATGATCAATGTCGAAAGCAATGTGACCAAGGAAATATTAACCGCAGTAGCAGTTGATCCTTGTTTGGTTTGTAACCATAACGATAAATCATCTTTAGAAATATTAATCAGTTCTTCTAGCTGAGTTTCGGTGAGATCTTCAGCATTCCAAGTTCTTTTTTCTAGTACTAGTTTCTGAGTAAGTTTTAGTCCAGAAGATTTATAAGACTCTATAATTTCATTCGAGTCCTGCAATCCTTTACGAAGATGTTTTAATAAGAGTGTGATCGTCTCCTGATAGTCAACTCTGCTCTTCTGACCATTCAGATTAGATAACTGTTCTCTACTATTCTTCTGACTCAAGGACTGAAGTTTTAGAATATCCACCTCCAATTCTGCGGCTAAAAGCTTATAAGTCTCAAGACTTTCTTGATTGCCTAAAAGAAGATGTTCCCCAACTGAATTTTTTAAGTCACGGATTTGATTGAGTGGTTTCTGAATTTTCTCTAGTTCATCTTGTTTTCGTAAAAATTCAAGGTTTGACTCTTTTAAACTGCTAAGATTTATATAAGAAACTACACTCATTCCAACAACGATTGAGGCAATAATCCCAGTCCAAAATGCGACCTTCTTAAGAAAGTTTTGCCCGACTGGTTTAGCCGTTTTCGGTATGGATAAACGACTAATTTCGTTTAAGCTACGACGAGTTTCAATTAAATATGAAGCTTGGTTACTAAGAGAACTGAGTGCTGATATTTGCTCTGCACTCAGTTCTCTTGGCTGTCGATCAATTACGCAGAGTGTACCTAGCGGATAGCCTTCTACATTTTTAATGGGGATTCCCGCATAAAAGCGAATCTTAGGCGGCCCAGTTACCAATGGATTGCTGGCAAATCTCTCGTCTTTGTAAGTGTCAGGAATTATAAAAATTCTATCTTTTAGAATTGTATGTGCACAAAAAGTAATTTTTTTCGGTATTTCTATTTCACTGATTCCGACTTTTGACTTAAACCATACCCGCTCTTTGTCGATTAAGCTTACTAACTCATGTTACGCAGAAGCCTAAAAAGGTTTCAGAGACTGCCATTCCAAGTGAGATTGCTGCAAAGCCTTGATATATAATTTGGATTTGAGAGCGAAGTGATTGAGCTTAGAATTAAG